>NZ_JAQDKY010000037.1:1330-47047 GCF_027662325.1 Blautia faecis
AATCGTATGTGTTTCACTGTTTAGTTATCAAGGTTGTTTATCTGTCGTTGTCTGTCCGACAGCTTGTTTATATTACCACAAGCATTTTCGTTTGTCAACAACTTTTTTTAATTTCTTTTAAAAAACTTTTGAAGTTTTTCAAAACGAAATCCCGCTTCCTCAGAAGCGAGATTCAGTATATCATCAGAGTTGCCATTCGTCAACCCCTTTTTTCAATTTTTTTGATTTTTTTACATTATTTGACATTTGTGCTCAATTTCCGTAGAAAACACTCATAAACACTTTCACAAATATATTCTGATTATACAGGAAATTCAGTACTGTATCCTGCTCAACAAGAGCCATTCCCTGTTTTCCAATCGTGGTATCACAGAGCAGCGTCAGGATCAGAAACCCGATCCAGATAAAGATTATGCACTTCGCACCACCCACTACACCTCCGGCAATTTTATTCACGCCCTTTATCACAGGAAGATTTGTCAGAACATTCAGTATATAACTCAACAGTCTGATCACGATTGCAGAAATTATAAAGGATAAAAGAAATGATATTCCATTTACGATCATGACAGCCAGCGAATCTGCTATATATTCCGCAAACGTACTGACTGCAAGATAGCGGTATGTCTCTGCAGTATTATTTTCCATAAGAGAAGTTTTCAATATGTCCGGAAGTTCCATTTTTTCCATTATCTGCGTCTGTTCTTCTTTATCCAGAGCTTTCTGGCTGCCTGTCTGTTCCATGACCAGTTCCTGGCAGTTACTCTGAACAATATTATAAACAGGTGTATACTCTCTCACAAATGTATTTACATATGGATTAATCACCCATACAAGGAGAAAGGATATGATCATAAAAAAAGCAGATACGATTTCTTTTACAAAGCCTCTGCGAAATCCGGAAGCGCATGCAAAAATAATCAGTGCAAGCACCACAATGCCAAGCCAAGTCCAGCTTATGTCCATTTCATTCTCCTTAACTGAGTTTTATCACATTTACACCAGTATCCATAACAAGCAAATACTTATTCCACCCCAATTTGAAAAAGTCTTTCACTGTTCCATCCACACTTCCAAAATATTTCTCGGAACCGTTGCTATTCAACACGCAAAGCTGGGAACTGTTGTACATAACAATATAATCATCACTCATTCTGATAGTGGTATATGGAATATTAAAATCCTTGCTAAATTTCAGTTTGCCAGCAGAAGAATATACCTGCATGGTATACTGTTTGTCTTTGCTGTCATTTTTAAATACCAGACCAATGTTGTTTTCATCATAAAAAGTACTGATAATCTCCTGCTCAACCTGGACTGTTTTCAGTTCTTTAGGAATCTGGCGCCCGGAATATATGGTAAATCCATCATCCCGAAGTGCAACTGCATTGCTGCCAAGATACTGAATCTGCGGAACCACAACTCCATCATATGTGTATCCGCTTACAATACGGTCGTCTTCATTCTGTCCAACTTCTCCGAAATTATAAAAAGCTATGTAACTGGTGGTCTCGCTGCTGTCCACAAACTGATATGCCACCATCATCACAACGCCATTATCTGCCAGTGCCACATCCATAGGATATCCAGGATCCTGAATATTAGTCTGATTTTCTGCCACAAGACTTCCATCTAAATTGTAAAAATTGATCCAGGTGTGGTCGCCGCCATCCAGAATTGCCGCTGCCATTCCGGTTTTGGAAACTTTTGCCTTCACAATACTGTAAGAAGTAGATACAGTCCCGGTAATTCCATTTTTGTCAAGAAAAACCATGGATGTACCATCTTTATCAGCAATCACGGCACAGTCACCGCAAACATCTGCCACAGGATTCTGCATGTCATATGTCTGGGACCATACAGTTTCCAGCTTGTTGTTTACCAGAGATACCTCGTCGGAACTATAACGCAGAATCTTACCTGACAGATAGGTGTACTGGGTGGAAACAGTATCCTCCTGCTCACTGGTCACCTGTACTTTATAGTTTCGGTAAGTTCTTTTTTCCAGAAAAAGAAAGCCTGCCAAGACCACAAATACAGCAATCAGTATCACGGCAACCGGTTTCAGCACAGCTTTCTTTCTTCGCAAAGCAGCTTTGATTTTTCTTCTCGCAGCTTCATTCCCACCGGCTCCGGCCTGGGCTTTTTCCAGATGGCGTTTCTCGGCCAGAAGTCGTTTCCGCCGCAGTTTCTTTTTGATATTTTTGAATGTGTTTGCCATAATTTAACCTTGCCTTGTATTTTCTATTTTTTCGATTATACCACATCCGGTCAAGGTAATACAATCATTTGCCCCGGATAAATCACCTGGTTTTCTTCCAGATTATTCAGGCGGCAGATTTCCGGGATGGCATCCATATTTCCATAATGGGAAATACTGATCTGGTATAAAGTATCGCCTGGTTTGATCACATAAGTTTCGTATATGCCGTCAGATGAGGTCTGTGCACTGGAATCCGTCTGTTCTTCTACGTTGGTGCTCTGTTTCTTTATTTTCCGTTCATCAGCTTCCTGGGAAAAAGTTTCCGTCTGATCCACCGTTTCTGCCGGCTCCTCAGTTTCTGTCTGTTCTGCTGCTTCCGCCTCATTTGCAAAATCAGATTCGCTGTCCTGCCAGCTATTCCCGGTTTCATCACTTATTTCTGTATCGGCGGCTTCCTGCGTTATTTTGGGAGTCACCGAAGCATTTCTTTCCAACTGCTCTTCCGGACTTTTCTCCTGTTTGGAAACATCCTGTATCTGATTCGTGTCATTTTCTGCCTGCTTTTCTTCTGATGCATCTTCCTCTGTTTTTCCTGACATAACAGTCACTGCATAATCATCTTCAGGCTGCACCGGCAAGCCACTGTAATTTCTGTAAAAGCCCGCACCTACAGCTAATACAGCAAGTACCAGACAGGCCGTTGCTGCATATGAAAAAACAGAGGTACGCTCCATTTCCTCCTGGGGCTTTTCCTCTGTCTTTTCTGCTTTCTTTGTTTTCTTGTTCCGGATGATTTTCCGAAAAGATACAACCGCCTCGTCAGACACATTTTCTGTAAATTCCGGCGCAAAATCTTTATTTTTTTCAATCATGTACTCCTGCATCAGCGGATTTTTCTCATAATAAATGTAATATCCCCGCTGCCGGACCATAAGGCCATTTTCAAAGAAGAAGAAAGCTTCTTCTTTTTCTGCAGGTTCCATAAGCATAAGCACTTTTTCACCGCCAAAATACCGAAGATGGATTCGGGTCAGCAATTCGTCTGTTTCCATATACATCTGAGGGCGCGAAAAAAACCAGCCTGTTATTTCCTGTCCCGGAAAATATTTTGCCTGGTCTTCCTGTATTTTTGCCCATATTTTTTCAGAGAAATCAATATGATCTGATGCAGCTTCCATATCTTCCACCATCAAAGCTCCCCGGATGAAAAGATAGGTTATACCATTGTTCCATTTTGTTTCGCCTGTAAAAACAGCTACACAGCCTTGTTCTTTTCCGGAACCGACCGCATTCCTGGCAAGCCTTGTCAGAAATGTGTATACGTAATCTTCAATATAAATACGCATATTTCCGGTTGTCAGTCCTACCTGACGTATGTTTCTCGGCAGATTAAAAAGATTTTCCCCATTTTTCGCCTCCTGTTTCTCTTCTTTGTAGATAACTTCTATCATAGTCACATCACCCCTTCGGGTATGAGAATATCACATGAGAAATGCAGATTTTAGCGGAATATAAGACCTGTTTCACAGAATTTTGCGACAGTTTTTGCAAAGGAAATATTTGTCGGGATGAAGGGTACAGCGAACTGCTGCAATTGAATTCCGGCAGAATGTCACGTAAAGTGCAGCATATAGATTTCGATATGTTTTTTTGTACTCAGCCAGGTGCATATTTTTTCCAGATATAGGATAAGATGGATTATATCAGACAGCTGCAGCTGCAAATTATCGTTCATAAGTAATCGGGCAAGTTTGCTTATTTATGAAATTTTTAAAGCAGGAGAACTTTTATGCCTTTTTATGTAAATACCCAAAAACCAGATTCTTCCAGAGAAATTGCACGGCTTCTGGGAAAATGTATTAAGCGTCATAAACGGGACTGGACTGAAATTGTGTTTTTGTGCATTGGAAGTGACCGGGTAACCGGAGACTGTCTGGGACCTTATGTGGGCTATCGTTTAAGTCAGCATCAGCTTCCAGGAATTTTTGTCTACGGTACATTAAGTCAGCCTGTTCATGCCGTCAATCTGTCCAATATAACGGACTTTATTTCAAAGAACCATCCGTTTGCCCTTGTAATTGCTATAGACGCGTCTCTAGGCGATGAAAGACATTTGGGCTATGTGACAATCGGAAACGGCTCTCTTTACCCAGGTGCGGCTGTTCAGAAAGATTTGCCGCCTGTGGGGGATATTTATATTACTGGAATTGTAAATATTGCAGGAATTCTGGAATATCTGACTTTACAGACAACAAGACTGTCCACTGTGATCACGCTGGCTGACACCATTGCACAAGGGATTCTTGGAAATTTTATATAACAATACGGCAAACAGAAGCTTTCACTTCCATTTGCCGTATACTTATTTAGCATATCACTTTTTCGGATTTCCAAAAGGTCCTCTGCAAAAACAGACATAACGCCTGCCGGCGCCAGCACCATATAGGAAAGGTACAGCCAATTAGATAAATGCTTTGATCTGTTTATAGATACCGGCTGCATCAAGACCGTATTTCTCAAGAAGAGCAACAGCCGGGCCAGACTCTCCGTAAACATCATTGATACCAATACGTTTAACCGGTACAGGCGCTTTCTCAGCAAGGCACTCGCATACAGCACCACCAAGGCCGCCGATGATAGAATGCTCTTCAACAGTAACAACTTTTCCTGTTTCCTTGGCAGCTGCTACAACAAGCTCCTCATCGAGAGGTTTGATGGTATGAATGTTAATAACCTTTGCATCGATTCCTTCTTCTGCCAGTTTCGCAGCTGCTTCCAGAGACGGAGCTACGCAAAGTCCGTTTGCAATAATGGTAAGGTCTTTTCCCTCGCGGAGAACAATACCTTTGCCAAGTTCAAATTTATAATCCGGATTATCATTGATAACCGGAACAGCAAGACGACCAAATCTCATGTAAACAGGACCTACATGCTCATAAGCTGCCTCTACCATTGCTTTTGCTTCAATATCATCAGACGGGCATGCAACAATCATTCCCGGAATTGTGCGCATAAGTGCAAAATCCTCGCAGCACTGGTGCGTAGCACCATCCTCACCAACGGAAATTCCGCCGTGGGTAGCACCAATCTTAACATTCAGCTTCGGATATCCAACAGAGTTGCGAACCTGCTCAAAAGCACGTCCTGCAGCAAACATAGCAAAAGTACTTGCGAAAGGCACTTTTCCAGTTGTTGCGATTCCGGCAGCAATTCCCATCATGTTGCACTCTGCAATACCGCAGTCGATATGACGCTCCGGGAATGCTTTCTTAAAGATTCCGGTCTGTGTAGCTGCAGCAAGGTCAGCGTCCAGAACAACCAGATCATCATGTTTTTTTCCAAGTTCTACGAGAGCGTTACCATAACTTGCTCTGGTGGCAATCTTCTTTACTTCTGACATAATGCTTCACCTACCTTTTCCAAATCTGCCATAGCCTGTGCGTACTCTTCATCGTTCGGAGCTTTTCCATGCCAGCCAACCTGGTTCTCCATGAAAGATACCCCTTTGCCTTTTACTGTTTTCATAACGATCGCAGTCGGCATTCCTTTCACAGTCTTTGCCTCGTCAAAAGCAGCGCGCAGCTGCGCCATGTCATTTCCATCAGCTACATTTATTACATGGAAATTGAATGCTTCGAATTTCTTATCGATCGGGTATGGGGAGCATACGTCCTCAACTTTACCATCGATCTGAAGACCATTGTTATCAACGATCACTACAAGATTGTCCAGTTTCCTTGCTCCTGCAAACATTGCAGCTTCCCATACCTGACCCTCCTGGATCTCGCCGTCTCCAAGAAGTGTGTATACACGATAGCTGTCATTTGATAATTTTGCAGAAAGTGCCATTCCAACCGCTGCAGAGATTCCCTGTCCAAGGGAACCGCTGGACATATCGACGCCAGGAATATGCTTCATATCCGGATGTCCCTGAAGGTAAGATCCGAGATGACGAAGTGTCACCAGATCCTCTTTCGGGAAATAACCTCTCTCAGCCAGTACAGAATACAGACCTGGTGCAGTATGACCTTTGGAAAGGACAAAACGGTCGCGATCTGCTTTCTTCGGATCCTTAGGATCAATATTCATTTCCTCAAAATAAAGATAAGTAAATAAATCTGCTGCTGATAAAGATCCGCCTGGATGACCAGCTTTAGCAGCATGCAGTGCTGTTACGATGTCTTTGCGGACTTCGTTGGCAACTTTCTGAAGCTCTAAATTCTCCATTTTCAATTCTCCTTATTATTTCCCTTGATATCATGATGTGCGAATCACAACCGGATTGAATTCTTACGTAAAATAATTTCTCGGTTAATTATTCTCCAAATACAGCCTTGTAATCATTCTGGAATTTAACAATACCAGCGTCTGTCAGCGGATGATGAGTCATCTGCTCAAGTACTTTAAATGGTACAGTAGCGATATCAGCACCTGCAAGTGCACACTGTGTTACATGCATTGGATGACGAACACTTGCTGCGATGATCTCGGTATCGATGCCTGCAACTGCAAACATATCAGCGATCTGGCGAATCAGCTCAACACCGTCTGTAGAGATGTCATCCAGTCTTCCAAGGAATGGAGATACATATGTAGCACCAGCTCTTGCTGCAAGAAGTGCCTGGTTAGCGCTGAAGATCAAAGTTACATTTGTCTTGATACCTTCTTTTGAAAGAACTTTAACTGCTTTCAGACCTTCGCATGTCATAGGAATTTTTACAACCATGTTTGGATGGATCTTAGCAATCTCACGTCCCTCACGGATCATTCCCTCTGCATCTGTTGTAGTAGCTTTAACCTCGCCGCTGATCGGTCCGTCGACAATCTCTGTGATCTCTTTGATTACTTCATTGAAATCTCTTCCCTCTTTCGCGATCAGAGATGGATTTGTGGTTACACCACAGATGATTCCCATATCGTTAGCTGCCTTAATATCCTCTACTTTTGCTGTGTCAATAAAAAATTTCATGATTTCTTCCTCCTGAATGAATTAAACTAAAGCGCTCTCTTTGTCTTGCACTGTTCATATGCTTTCATTATAGCAGACTTCATTTACAGGTCAAGGCGTGGGATGAATTATTAATAAATATTCAATTAATAATTTTGTTTATTATTAATCATTCCATAGTTTGTTAGTATGGTATCAATCAATTTTCCACTGTATCAATCAGCTTTTCCAGCAATTTTACCAGATGTTTTTTCAAAAATTATTAGTAATAATTTCCAGCAAATTATTTATTTAAACTTATTTTCTTCGGATTTTTCGTTTATGGGATCCGGTTTGTCCATACGTGCATAACCGGTGGTTTTTCGCACAATAATCTTGGGATTATACTCAATATTATATACACTTGTAGGACGGATGCCTTCCCCGAAACGGATGCCTGTATCAATTTTCCGGATGATAATGTCACAGGCATCCCTGCCCTTCAGATCAACAAAGTGATCAATGGTAGTCAGTGACACTCTGCGAATTCCGGAATAAAAAATATTGTCGCAGCCGATTACCGATACATCCTTTGGTACTCTCAGACGGGCATCCTGAAGAGCATCCACAGCACCAATGGCCATCATGTCATTCTGTCCGGCAATGGCAGTAAATCTGCTGCCATCCTCCAGAAGAGACCTGGTCAGGGCATAGCCCATGGAATACTCGGAATCCGTCTTTGGATTGCGACGATCAACGGACTCGTCAGCCGCCCGGATGATCACATGCCCGGAAAGACCTGCCTTCTCAAACTCCTGCACAAAACCGTCCACTCGTTTGGAACGCTGCCACTGTCTTCTGGTAAGCGGCGGCGTAATAAAGGCCACATCCCGATGTCCCAGATCCAGCAGATGCCTTGCCATAAGCCGTCCCACTTCTGTGTTATCCTGATTAATAGCATCTACTGTACTGATTTTTTCTTTGTTGCTAATGATAACCAGCGGAATGCTTCTTGCCATCTCCTCTACCTGGCTGATATAGTCCGGGTGGGGGTTGCAGGCATAAATGATCCCCTGGGGTGCCATGGCGCGGATCATGCGCAGATACTTCTCTTCCAGCCTGGCATCGCGCTGGGTATTGCAAATGAAAACTCCGTAGCCACGCTCGTTGGCTACCGCCTCGATTCCCTGAAGGAGAAGCACATAGTAAGGGCTGGTAATGGTTGGGCAAAAGACAACGATCAGTTTTTCCTTTTTGTTCTCTTTTTTATTTTTGTGGCCCGGAAGCTGATAACCCAGTTCTCTGGCCGCGCTTTCCACTTTTTCCACTGTTTCTCGGGAAAAAGAAACATTGTACTTATGGTTCAGAACCATGGAAACCGTTGCCTGGGAAACTCCTGCTTTCTCTGCCACATCTGATGAAGTCACTTTTTTGCGTGCCACAAAAATCACCTCCTGCCATCTTACAGTTCTACCCTGCCCTCCAATGCCCGAAGCAGGGTAACTTCATCAATGTATTCCAGGTCACCGCCGACCGGCACACCACTGGCAATACGACTGACCTTGATCCCGGTTGGCTTGATCAGCTTACTGATATACATTGCTGTAGTCTCTCCCTCCAGACTGGAGTTGGTGGCAATGATCACTTCTTTTACATCTCCCTGAAGTCGCATGATCAGCTCTTTCAGCTTGATATCATCCGGACCAATTCCCAGCATAGGGGATATTGCGCCGTGAAGTACATGATAAACTCCGTCAAATTTACCGGTTTTTTCATAAGCAGCAAGATCCCTTGTGTTCTCCACTACCATAATCGTACTGTGATCTCTTTTGGGATTGCTGCAGATTGGGCACATTTCTTTATCCGTAAGGGTGTAGCAGCACTTACAGTACTGTACGTTCATCCGGGCATCGGTGATGGCATTGGTAAGCTGCTGCACCTGTTCCTTTGGCATATTCATAATATGAAAAGCCAGGCGCTGGGCAGACTTTGCCCCGATTCCCGGAAGATGGGAAAACTGCTCAATCAGTTTATTGATATGACTGCTGTAGTATTCCATCAGAATGGAAGACCCCCGCCAAGTCCTCCCAGACCTCCTGTAAGTTTGGACATTACAGCCTGGTTCTCCTGCTCAACCTTGCGAAGTGCTTCATTAGTTGCTGCAACAATAAGATCTTCAAGCATCTCGATGTCATCCGGATCTACAACTTCCTCTGCAAGCTTCACCTTGGTCACTTCTCTCTTACCTGAGATAGTTACTTCTACAGCTCCGCCGCCGGCTGCTGCAGTAAACTCTTTCTCCTCGAGAGCTTTCTGGTTCTCTTCCATCTGGCGCTGCATTTTCTGCGCCTGCTTCATAAGGTTATTCATGTTTCCCGGCATACCCATGCCTGGAAATCCTCCACGCTTTGCCATTACAAAGTCCTCCTTTAACTGTTCTGATTTCATGCTGGATTCCGCATTTCTGATTTTTCAAACAGGCTCTATAACATTTGCGGCAGCAAAAATCATTTTTCATAACAATATTCACATTTTCTGCAAATATTATTAATTTACTTCTCGTTCGTCGCTTTCACGGCAACTCTTATGTTACTGCACAAAAATTAAACAGCAACACTCTTAATCTTCTGCATCGTCAGGATCTTCCTCCACAACAACATCCATATGGATATTCTCCCGGAGAGCCTGATCTACAGTAACCTTGGCAAGATTGGTATGGTTGTGCTCTTTTGCCACCACCATCTTAAGTTCTACACTCTTGCCAGTCTGGGCCAGGATGATATTCTTCAGTTCTTCCTCTGCTTCCGGATTATCTACATAGGTTTTTCCAAGGAAATCCTGGAATTCGATGTAGAGAACCGGTTCACCGGTCTGGCCATTGTATTTGGGAATAGACTTCTGGAGCATCTGTTTGAAAATGCCGCTGGTCTGACCTACGATCACCTTCCAGCTGGCTACAATCTTCTGCAGATCCTCGGGTGCCGCTTTCTCAGGTGCTGCTGCCATGGCTTCTGCACTGCCATCCGATCCGGCTCCTGTACTTCCGGCGCTGCCAGTGGCTCCCGGCTGGACAAATACCTGCTGAACAGGCTGCTCGTCCATGCGCTGTTCCAGAACACGAAGACGATCCAGAACAGAATCCAGATTGGTCTCCATCGCCGGACGGCACAGTTTGATCAGAGCAATCTCCACCAGAACACGCTTCTGGGTGGAATAGCGGATCTGACTGGACAGGTCAGAAAAAATACGGATGTAGCGCATCAGCGTCTCTACATCCACCATCTCACTTTCTTCTCTTAGAAGTTTCAGATTCTCAGATGATACATCAATGGCTTCCTCCGGATTCTCGGAGGTTTTTACCAGAAGGAGATTACGCATGTACCAGGTAAAATCTCCCACAAACTGTCCAAGCTCTCTTCCGCCTATGATCAAATCCTCAAGAGTGCGTATCGCACCTGTCACATCTCCCTGGAGCACTTTTCGCAAAAGCTTGCTGAACACTTCCGTATCCACAGCTCCCAGAACCTCCAGGACTTTGTCATAAGTCAGTGTCTGCCCCAGATAAAAGGCAATGCACTGATCCAGAAGGCTTAGTGCATCTCGCATGGAACCGTCTCCGGCTTTTGCCACATAACGGACGGCTTTTTCTTCTGCCTCTACGCCTTCGATTTTCAGAAGTTCATCCAGCCTTGCCGCAATGGTATCAATAGTGATGCGGTGAAAATCGTATCGCTGACATCTGGACAAAATAGTGATCGGTATCTTGTAGGCCTCTGTGGTGGCAAGAATGAAGATAACATAAGACGGAGGTTCCTCCAGTGTTTTCAGAAGAGCATTAAACGCTCCTGTCGAAAGCATGTGAACCTCGTCGATAATGTATACCTTATAGTTTCCTTCAGTAGGACGATAGGCCACCTCCTCACGGATCTCACGGATATTGTCAACGCCGTTATTGGACGCTGCATCGATCTCGATCACGTTCATGGAGGTGCCAGCCTGTATCGCCTTACACATGTCACATTCACCACAGGGACTTCCATTTACCGGATGCTGGCAGTTTACTGCTTTTGCCAGTATTTTTGCAACGGTAGTCTTACCGGTTCCTCGGGTGCCGCAAAACAGATACGCGTGACCAATACGGTTATGCTTGATCTGATTGGTCAGGGTAGTTACAATGTGATCCTGTCCCTTGACATCGTCAAAATTATCCGGTCTGAACTTCCGGTATAGAGCAGTATAGCTCATTTATGGAAACTCCTTTCTAACAGCAGGGAATCAATCGCCGAAGCTGATTCCGATCTGCTTTGCAGCCTTAACGGTCTGGTCTTTCGGAGAAACCATTTTCAGCTTGCCGGCACATTCTTCAAGAGGTACTCTCTTGATTTTGCCATTTACAATACCGATCATGATGCCATATTCTCCGTCCAGAATAGCCTCTGCTGCTCCTGCTCCGATTCTTGTGGAAAGCACACGATCATATGCACATGGTGCCCCACCTCGCTGTGTATGTCCCGGAACTGTAATGCGTACCTCAGAACCAAGCTTCTGGGTAATCTTGTCTGCAATTTCATAGGATACGGAAGGATACTTCTTCGCGCGGTCTTCCAGCTTTTTCTTGTAATCTTTCTTGGAAAGAAGGGCATCCTCTTTGGAAATGGCGCCTTCTGCCACTGCAAGAATGGTGAAACGCTTGCCAGCTTTAGATCTCTTCTGGATAGCTGCAACTACTTTCTCAATGTCGTATGGGATTTCCGGAATCAGGATAATATCTGCTCCGCCGGCAATTCCTGCGTGCAGAGTAAGGCTTCCTACCTTGTGTCCCATAACTTCTACGATAAATACACGGCCATGGGATGCTGCTGTTGTATGAATGCAGTCGATAGCGTTTGTTGCAATATTTACTGCACTCTGGAACCCGAATGTCATATCTGTACCCCAGATATCATTGTCGATGGTCTTAGGCAGATGGATGATATTCAGACCTTCTTCTCTTAAGAGGTTGGCTGTTTTCTGGGTTCCGTTTCCTCCGAGGATTACAAGACAGTCAAGACAAAGCTTGTAATAAGTCTGCTTCATAGCCTCTACCTTGTCCAGTCCACTGGCATCCGGTACGCGCATAAGCTTAAACGGCTGTCTGGATGTTCCAAGAATAGTTCCGCCCTGTGTAAGGATTCCGGAAAAATCCTTGGATGTAAGCATACGGTATTTGCCGTAGATCAGTCCCTTATATCCATCATCAAAGCCGTATACTTCCAGATCATCGATACTATTGGTAAGACCCTTTACAACTCCTCGCATGGTGGCATTCAGAGCCTGACAGTCACCGCCACTTGTTAATAAGCCGATTCTTTTAATCATAGTACCCTCCATTTCTGTGTCTTTGGAAAATAAAATTCAAGTTTTTATCTAATTATATAATATTTCACAGGCTGACACAACAAGGAATTTAATTCCGCCCAAAACTTCTTCTGAAAATCCACTGCATTTTTCGGTATCGACTTGACAAATTCATTCGCTTCCTTTATAATTAAATTCCGCGCAGCCGGGGAGATAGCGGTGCCCTGTACCTGCAATCCGCTACAGCAGGGGTGATGCCAATCTGAGGCTTGTATCTTGTGGAGCTGCCCTTTATAAGTGGCGTTGACGTTTGGGTCTTACGCAACAGGACTCTATGAACCGTGTCAGGACAGGAATGTAGCAGCACTAAGTAGAATCTCCTGTGTGCCGTGAGGGTGCCTGGACTGAGTTAACTGTAGAGGTAACGTCTGTGAGACCATTCCGAGGTGCGGCGCGCGAAAGAAGAGGATTGTGGAACGTCTGTGAGGACGTTCTTTTTTTGTGTTAAAAAAGATTTCTGCAAAATGGGGCGGGCAAATTACGGGAATGCTTTTTCAAACAGGCTCTGGCGCGGTACGCCCCAGGCAAACAAAAAGACACATATTGTATCAGGGCTATGAATGTATTGTTCACGCCATTTTTACAATATGTGTCCTATTTTTAGTTTGCTATTCTATTTTGAATGCAAGCTGTGAAAAATCATTTGCACAGCTCCGCTACGACCTGATTGATCACCTTGCCGTCAGCCTTGCCCTTCAGCTCTGGCATAATAGTCTTCATGATCTGTCCTTTGTTTCCAGAAGCGATCAAGTCTGCATGTTTCTCTGTAAGGTAAGCCTTGATCTCAGAAGCGTCCATCAGCTTTGGAGCGTATTTCGCAATCACATCATATCTTGCCTGATATTCATCTTTCAGATCCTGTCTGGATTCCGGACAGGTGTCGATCTGCTCTTTCACAGATTTCAGCTCTTTCAGGATAACACGGTCAACCAGTTCGCCACTGATATCGTCACGGCAGCCTTCGTCGATTGCCACCTTCTTCACTGCGGAAATCAGGGAAGAGACTGCATCCTTTGTTACTTTATCCTTTGCTTTCATGGCAGCTACCATGTCTTTTCTCAATGCTTCAAGTTCCATTGTATTTTCCTCCTGTCATTTTCTATGTGGTTGTTTACATAATGTTCCACAACGTTCCATCAAATCATAATTCTTTCATCCTGTGGCATTTCAGACGACTTGATGTATTTTTTGCTTTGTTTTTTATCATACCACTAATTTTCTGATTTTCCAACCTGCTCTGCCAAAGATTTTTTCAGCATTTTCTTCTTTTCCCGAAGCTCGCGAAAAAAATCGGAAAGCATGATGGAACACTCTTCCTGAAGAACACCGCGGATTACTTCTACCTTGTGGTTAAAGCCATCCATTTCCAAAAGATTCAGCACAGAACCGGCACATCCTGCTTTTGGATTCATGCTGCCGATAACCACACGGTCAATTCTGGACTGCATAAGCGCTCCGGCGCACATCTGGCAAGGCTCTAAGGTTACATACATCGTGCAGCCTTCCAGTCTCCAGTCTCCTAATTTTTTGCTTGCCTTTTTAATCGCGTTCAATTCTGCGTGAGAAAGGGTATTCTTGTCCGTGTTTCTCCGATTATAGCCTCTTGCAATGATCTGCCCGTTGCAAACGATCACACAGCCAATTGGCACCTCTTCCAATGCCCGGGCTTTCTTTGCCTGGCGAATTGCCTCTTTCATATAACGTTCCTGATCTGTAAGCATTTTTTACCTTTACTTTCTACTACTTTATGGTGAATCTCGGCATTTTTGCCGCTGCGCTGTCATTTTCATTTCAGGCGCCGCAGCGGCAATAGCTTTATTATAGGCAGTTCGCACAGGGATGTCAATTTTAACAACCGGCAGGTGGATCAATCGCACGGTACCAGTACCCTCCCCTGCCTTTTTTCACCTTGATACAGTTGCTTTCTTTGAAGCAGGAAAAGCCGAACATGCCTGCCATAAACTGTTCCTGCTGGTCGTAGCTTCCGGGTACACCAAGTATGTACCGGCCATTTGATCTGTGGCACAGAAGGAGATGTCCGAAATTGTAGTATCCGTATTGCAAAAAACGGTTGTTGCGAAGGGCGCATTGTCTTCTTGGAAAATGGACCAGATCCTGGGGTGTAATTTTCCAGCACTGGTTCAGATCGCTGTCTTGGAACGGGCAGAAGGGCTGACCAAATGGAAGTGCTATGGTTTTCTCCTTTTCCTCTTGTTTTGTATTTACTCTACAGGTAATTTTTTGCTCTGCTTCCCATATTTCCCCCACGGTTGGCTCATCTTTTGCTTGTGGTTCATCACTTATCATTTCTTCTGCTTCCAGCAGATCATCCTGCATTTGTTCCACCACATCCTCCACTTCATGCCTGTCATCTAAATCAGGTGTGGAATCTGTTTCCGGCTTGCTTTCATTCTCCAGCTTTTCTTCTGCTTTCTCTTTTATTATTTCACATACGGTACCAGTTTCTTCTTTCTTTATTATACTTTCCTTAAAATTCTCCGGGCGGATTGTCTGGTCATCCCACTCTGTTCCAAAAAAGCCTCCCGATTCTGTAAGCAAAATCATACCTCCCATTTTTTCCAGAGGAATTCCCGAGCCCCCCATATCCGTTCCGTCTGTTTCCACCAGACATTCGATTCTATTTGCCTCCGTTTTGCAGCTGCCCAGCAAAATTCCATTCATCAGTCCCTCTTTTCGCACAAATCCATATACTTTGCACACTTCTCCTGCTGCCAGGTTTCCTACCTGAAGATGTGGTTCAATTGTACACATGTGATTTCTCACTTCCACCTTCATAAAGCCACAATTATCTTCCTTTTTCCCTTTTCGGTATTCATATACATATGCGATAAAACGCCGATATCCCACCAACTGACGCCCTCCCCTTTTTATGCATCTCACTCATTAATGTATATGAAAAAACAGAATTTTCATTCATAAAAACGCATTCTGTTTCACTTGGAACATCTGTTCAAATGAATTAATTTAATTGCCTCTCCCCAAATAAGACCTGGTTAATTTCAATTCTTTTTGAAATTTTTTGAATTTTTTCAATTTTTCTGTTGACAAGCCAGTATATTCTATGTATAATATCACTTGCAGTTGACGAAGTGTGGCTCAGTTTGGTAGAGCGCTGCGTTCGGGACGCAGAGGTCGTGGGTTCGAATCCCGTCACTTCGACTACTTGGCAGGGGCGCCGAAATTCTTGAGAAATCAAGGGTTTCGGTGTTTTTTTATGCTCATTTACTGAGTTCTAAAAATGAATGGTTTTAGGAACTTTACGAATTTTTACGAATAATATTTTTCCTCTAAGGAAAATGACTGTTTTTTATCAAAAAACCAAGCATTACAGCACCAACTCCCCCCACAATAGCCTCGAAGAGGCTATTAGTTTGCGTAGGTGCTCGTTCGGGACGCAGAGATTTTGTCGATTTTTGTCAAACTGTTTTTCTTGAAAAAAGTATTTTTATAAGCTATTCTATATTCATCTTATAAGATAAATCTTTATATTTAAGAAATTCTATTTGCTTTCTTTCGAAAGCTATATTCCATTTTAATACTATAATCTGCGCACAGAAAGCAACTATAGGCTTTACACACCGTTCAAATACCGTTACAATAGTTATATCATAATAATTATAGTAAGGACGGTGTTTCATATGATGGAGGATTTCTACATGCCAACTGACATCCAATTTAAAGATGACTTACGAAAAGAAGAGATCAAACTGGAAGAGTTGTTAAGTTTACTAAAGAATCAGGAATATGAGAAGCTTCAGAAAAAGCTAGAACGTGACTTGAAGCGTGTCCGCGAAAGCTTACAGGACTAAAGAGAAAGGGGGCTGGCCCGACAGTCCCCAATTTTCCCACAAGAGCTGGTGAATTTATTCTTTCGAAACTGGGTTTACTTTATTGCTATCCACCTGTAAAATTCCGAAAGATGTTTTTATAAACATAATTCACTGCCTCTTCATTTAC
The DNA here is from genome assembly GCF_027662325.1 of Blautia faecis. Lineage (NCBI taxonomy): Bacteria > Bacillati > Bacillota > Clostridia > Lachnospirales > Lachnospiraceae > Blautia > Blautia faecis. Next base: position 17,836 of record NZ_JAQDKY010000037.1, read on the forward strand.
TCCACCGGCTCGGCTGTTCCTGGCAGATCCGGTTCCACTGGCAATCGCCGCAGATTTTCGTTCTTTTTCCCGTTTCAATGATTTTTTTCTGTACTGCTTCGGTAAATTCCGGGAATGCAAGTTTCTGACCTTCTTTTAAGCCGCATTCTGCCAGCACTGCATTGTCATATCTTTTCACCTTCTCGGCTGCCTCGCAGATTCCCTGGCTATTGTTTGGACAGGCTGAGCAGATTTCGTCAGTTTTTACTGTGAGACAAACATCTGCCCCTTTTGTAAAAAGCTCCAGCATTTCCTGCATATGGGCTGTAAATCCAGTGCTGTAGCCGTTTCCGATAAAAAACGCCAGGCACATCCCGTGATGAGGGCGAATGGGATATGTCTGACGTTCTTTTTTACTGCATTGGTACAAGCTTGCGTACCCTTCTGGACAAAACAAATGCCAAAGCAATCTTCACAAGATCAGGAATGATAAATGGAATTACGCACCAGCCCAGTACGGTTCCAATTCCAACAGCTCCTGTTGTACGTGTGTATACAACCATAAACCAGATAGTTCCCATTGCGTAGCAGACGATCAGGCCGACTACCATGGAAAGAATCTGAATAACAGGCTTTTTGCCCCAGAGGGATTCCATTGCCCACATTACCAGGGCGGAGAAAAGAAATCCGATGATGTAACCGCCGGTATTGTTAAGAAGAATACCAAGTCCTCCTGAAAATCCTGCAAATACGGGAACACCAATAACTCCAAGTAAAATGTAAACCAGTACAGCCAGGCTGCCTCTCTTTCCACCAAGCACACCAACAGCCATAAATACACCAAATGTCTGTAATGTAAACGGCACTGTCATCGGAATGGAAATCCAGGAACAGATTGCGATCAGTACGGCGAAAATAGCTATGTATGCCAGGTCGTATGTTTTTGTCTTTGTTGCGGTTACGGTACTCATATTCTCCTCCTCGAGTAAATATTATTTTTGTCAGATACAATCTAACACAGTTACGTTACAATTGTCAACCTATTATTTATTTTTGGTTTACAATTCTCTTCGTGAAGAATCTGGACATGTTTCCCGCATACGTGCTATACTTCTGTAAAATGGAGGATTAAAAAATTGTGTCAAACATATAAAATTGCAATTTGTGATGACCTTGCCACAGACAGAAATTATCTTTCTTCTCTGTGCGAAATATGGGGCAGGCATAACTGTTATCGTATACAAATTTCAGAATTTACATCAGCCGAAAATTTTTTGTTTCATTATGCCGAGAAAAAAGATTTTGACATTCTTCTCCTTGATATAGAAATGGGTGCTATGGATGGTGTTACCATGGCAAGGAAACTGCGGCAGGATAATCATACCGTACAAATTATATTCATCACCGGATACGCAGACTATATTTCTGACGGATATGAAGTAGATGCCCTTCACTATCTGATGAAGCCCATACAAGAAGAGAAGTTCTTTACAGTTCTTGACCGTGCAGTCACGAAGCTTATCAAAAATGAGAAGTTTCTTAACATAATTAGTCAGGGTGAGATGATTCGTCTGCCCATCTGTCAGATCAATTATGCAGAGGTAAACAGCAATTATATTACGATTCACAGTCAACAGACTATCACCCTGAAAATGACCTTAAGCGAATTGGAAAAAAAGCTGGATTCTCATTTTTTCAGAGCGGGACGTTCTGCTTTGGTAAATCTAAAAAAAATCAGCCGGGTTACAAAAAAAGAGATTTATTTGCAGGATGGAAGTATAATCCCCCTTCCACGCGGCGCTTATGAGAAGGTTAACCGGGCAATCATTAATATGGACTGATTTGGGAGATTAAAATGCATTTATTTTCGAAAAAAGCAGCTAAAAAAATGGCTGCATATCAGAAGGAACTGATTGAAACTCACTATCAGGAGGTTGATAATATGTACCGCCAGATGCGAGGCTGGCGCCATGATTATCGCAATCATATCCAAACAATGAAGGCTTATGCAGCCACAGAAAACTGGGACGCAATCAGACATTATCTCGATCTTCTTGACAAGGATCTTACCACAGTAGATACTGTGATAAAAACCGGAAATGCCATGACAGATGCTATTTTAAATTCTAAAATATCACTGGCACGGTCCAAAGATATTCAGGTAATTGCAGATGCTGACATTCCTGTTAAGCTGAATTCCTCTGAAATTGATCTTTGCTGTATTATTGGAAATTTATTCGACAATGCCATAGAAGCCAGCCTGCAGCTTCCCAAAGAAAAACGACTGATCCGCATTTATATGGACATGAAAAACACGCAGTTATACATTTCTTTCACTAATTTTACAGCGGGAAAGAAGTTGAAAAAACAGGGAAATCTTTTTAAAAGTACAAAAGGTGATGGTCATGGTCTGGGGCTGATCCGTATTGATGATATAGTAAAGCGATCTGATGGATATATCAGCCGAAACAGTGAAGAAGGCGCCTTTACCACTGAGATTTTACTGCCCCAGTTATAATTCATCCCCCGAAACATGCAATTCATCCCCGGTTTAATCCGGGGATATTTTTTCTGGTAAAATCATATTAAGAATCTTTTTAATGATACCAGAGTCAAAAGGTCAAAAAGCCGATGCAAGCTCGCTTGCAAGAGGATTTTTGACCTCTTGACCCGCAAAAAACATGAGTAAGTAGCCATTTTCCGAAGAAAAATGAGCGGATTACGAATGTTTTTGAAGATTGCGGGAGTGCAAAGCACGTAGCAATCTGGTATCAAAAGAAAAATAAGAAAGAAGGGAAAATCATGTTTCAAAAAAATCCTGTATCAAAATACAGTACTTTTCAAAATATATGGTTCATGATTAAACTTGCCTGCACTTCTCAGGAGAAGAAAGTTCTGGTGATCAGCTTTTTTATCGCACTGTTAACCATTATACAGAACCTTCTTAACCTTTATGTTTCTCCTGTCATATTAAGTGCAATAGAAAATCATGTTTCCATTCAGAAACTGCTTTTTACAATTGTAATTTTTGTGCTTATGATAATGCTGGTATCAGCTGCATTGGCTTATGCAAATCAAAACGTAATTTGCGGACGGATCAGTGTCCGTTGTGAGATTGTAAATCTTTTAAACAAAAAAGCATCCACAACATCTTATCCCAATATAGACGATATGAAATTCAAAAAATTACTGACCAAATCGGCCGAATATACGGACAATAACGATCAGGCCACTGAAGTAATCTGGAATACACTAACTGTACTTTTGATCAATATTGTCTGTTTTTTTATTTACGCCGGTCTTCTTACACAAATTCATCCAATTCTGATTTTGGTCATTCTGTCAACTGCCGGAATCAGTTATTTTATCTCTCAAAGATTAGATGAATATAAGTATCAACATCGGGAGGAAGAAGCTGAATATATACATCAAATGGCATATTTATTAAACCGTGCAGCTGACTTTGGTGCAGCAAAAGATATCCGCATTTTCGGTCTTCGTTTCTGGCTGGAAGAATTATACAGCAAAACAGCCAGGGAATTTACAGCATTTCATCGAAAAGCAGAAAATGTTTATATCTGGGCTGGAATTGCAGATTTGACTTTTACTTTTCTGCGCAATGGAGCGGTCTACGCATATTTAATTTATTTGGTATTATACCGCGGTCTTGATGTGCCTGCTTTTTTGCTTTATTTTACTGCAGTGGACAGTTTTTCCACCTGGGTTACAGGAATTCTGGAAGGTCTTTGCACATTACATAGACAGTCTCTTGATATTTCCACGGTCCGGGAATGTCTGGATTATCCGGAATTATTCCGTTTCAAAGATGGACTTACCTTAAATCAGGACGCTAAAAATAATTATGAAATTGTTTTGGAAAATGTTTCATTTCGCTATCCAGGAGCTGAAACAGATACTTTAAAAAATATAAATCTTACCTTACATCCAGGAGAAAATCTGGCAGTTGTAGGTCTTAATGGTGCTGGAAAAACTACGTTGATCAAAATAATCTGTGGGTTTCTTGATCCTACAAAAGGACAGGTAAAATTAAATGGAACAGATATCCGAAACTATAACAGAAAAGACTATTATAAGCTGTTCTCGGCAGTGTTTCAGGATTTTTCATTGTTAGCGGGAACCATTGCAGAAAATGTGGCGCAAACAGAAAATTTCGACCTGAAACAGGTGAAAAATTGTATCAAAAAAGCCGGCTTGCTTCCAAAAATAGAAGCTCTTCCAGATAAGTATCAAACCTTTCTGAATCGTGAGGTTTACAAAAATGCAATTATGTTTTCGGGTGGAGAAACACAGCGCCTTATGCTCGCCCGCGCATTATATAAAGATGCCCCTTTTATTATATTGGACGAACCAACTGCCGCACTCGATTCCATTGCTGAAGCAGACATTTATCAGAAATATGACGAAATGACAAAAGGAAAATCCTCAGTTTATATCTCCCATCGGCTCGCTTCTACCAGATTCTGCAGCAGAATCTTAATGCTGGAGCAGGGAGAAATACAGGAAGAAGGAACTCACGAAGAGCTGTTAAGGCAAAGTGGAAAATACGCTGCTCTCTATGAGGTTCAAAGCAAATATTACAGGGAAGGAGATGGGGAAAATGAAGACAAATGAGAAAAACATATCGTTAAAAGAAGCACTGCAGCTTAATCACAGAGCATATAAGCTTTTTTACCAATATTATCCAAAATTAATTCTTTCCCAAATCAGTCTGACCATCTGGAAAGCACTGACTCCCTATATAATCATATATTTATCTGCACTTGTTATTGAAGAACTTGCAGGCGACCGAAGCCCTGACCGCATTCGTTTTCTGGTAACGATTACTTTATTATCCGGAGCAGGAATCAGCTTGATATCTGCATTTCTTAAAAAATGGAAAAGGACTTGGAGCGCAGGTCTTGGAATGAAAATCAAGCGAATTTTGTGCGAAAAACTTTTTGATATGGATTACTGTGATTTAGATGATAGCAAAACTATGGAGTTATATTCTTCCATTATTCAAAATCTCAATGGACCTGGGTGGGGACTATACAATGTTCTGTTAAATTATGAAGCTCTGTGTTCAGAAGGATTTTCGATCATTTGTGGCTTATCCATGACCATTTCCCTTTTCACCAGCCAGATTCCAAAAACAGCAGAAAAACTTGTTATTCTTAACAATCCGGTATGTGTAACAGCCATAATTTCTGTTATGGTACTGATTACCTGGTTTTCGCCTGTACTCGCTGGAAAGGCAGGAAAATACTGGGGCAGAAGTGCAGATCTGCATACCTTTTCCAATCGTTTGTTTGCATATTACGGACGTCTGGGCTATGATAGCAAAAAGGCAGCGGATATGCGGATTTACCAACAGGAAAAAATATGCGAAAAGCATAATCTGAGCAAAGAAAATCCTTTCGGTTCCAAGGGATTATTTGCCAGATATGGAAAGGGACCTGTTGGATTTTACATGGCAGCTTCTTCCGCAGTATCTGTAATTTTCACAGGGATTGCCTATGTTTTTGTATGCTTAAAAGCCTGGGCAGGTGCCTTTGGAATCGGAGCAGTTACAAAATATATTTCCGCTGTTACGAAAGTTTATTCAAGCGTATCCGGCTGTATCTCCACCATTGAAGATATGCAAAACAATGCTATTTTTCTGAAACAGACATTTGAATTTCTGGACATTCCCAATAACATGTATCAGGGAAGCCTGACTACCGAAAAACGCAGCGACCGAAAGTATGAAATAGAATTTCGAAATGTTTCTTTCCGATATCCGGGATGTGAACAATATGCCCTTCGAAATATTAATTTGAAATTTAAAATCGGTCAGAAGCTGGCTGTCGTTGGTATGAATGGAAGTGGAAAGACTACGTTTATCAAACTCCTATGTCGCCTTTACGATCCTACAAAAGGAAAAATTCTTCTTAACGGAATCGATATCCGAAAATATAATTACAAAGAATATATGATGATTTTTTCCGTGGTATTTCAGGACTTCAAACTCTTTTCCCTGACTCTTGGAGAAAATGTAGCCGCCAAAATCAATTATGACGAAGAAGAAGTAAAAAGTGCTCTGAAGAAATCCGGATTTTACAATCCCCTTTCCACAATGCCAGAAGGTCTGAATACTTATCTCTACAAGGATTTCAATAAAAAGGGAATTATCATTTCCGGCGGAGAGGCTCAGAAAATAGCTATTGCAAGAGCTATTTATAAGAATGCCCCTTTTATTATATTGGACGAACCGACTGCAGCTCTTGATCCCATTGCGGAAGCTGAAATATATGAAAAATTTAATGAAATAACAGGCGATAAAACTGCCATTTATATCAGTCATCGTCTGTCTTCCTGCAAATTTTGCGATAAAATAGTTGTATTTCATGAAGGATCTGTGATTCAGACTGGAACTCACCAGGAGCTTGCTGCCGATAAAAGTGGAAAATATTTCCAACTATGGACGGCGCAGGCGCAATATTATAGATAAACAGCTTTTCAATTTCCCTTAATCATGTTAAACTAAGGAAAAGTAATGCTACGGAGGTTTTTTCCATGGACGTACACAGTATCAGTACCAAATGCGCCCGCACTGAATTTGTGGGAACTGCTGTTCTGGATACCATCGGACTTGTAATTTCAGGAGTTGATGATACTCTTTTAAAGGAAATGAATATAGGGACACGCTATCATACCCTTGGACTTTTCAGTTCCCGTACAGGTGCAGCAGGTCAGATCACTGCTGTCGATGATGCGGTGAAAGCCACTGGCACAGAGGTTCTTTCCATTGAATTTCCACGGGATACCAAAGGCTGGGGTGGACACGGCAACTATATTGTGATTGGCGGAAATGATGTTTCAGATGTGCGCCACGCTATTTCGCTGGCGCTGGAACTAACTAATAAGTATGCAGGAGAATTATATATCAGCGAATCCGGTCATTTGGAGTTTGCTTTTTCAGCCAATGCAGGCGGTGCTCTTGCCATGGCCTTTCACGCAGTTCCAGGGGAAGCTTTCGGATTCATGGCAGGTTCTCCGGCAGCGATTGGACTTGTAATGGCAGACACTGCAATGAAGGCTTCTGCAGTTCATATTACACGCTATATGACACCGAGTATCGGTACAAGCCATTCCAATGAAGTTATCCTTGCCCTCTCCGGAGATGCCAGTGCTGTGAAAGAGGCTGTACTCCAGGCAAGACAGATCGGCCTGGAACTGCTGATCGGAATGGGAAGCTATCCGGAAATTCCGGGAGAACCGTATTTATAACAATCCCCCCTATATATTATTGCAGACAAATGCCCTGACAGGCAGAAGATTTTAATGATCTTAATCCTGTCAGGGCGTATTCTTTTTCCTTAATTCAGTCTGTAAACCTCAGCACTCTGAAGTCCAAATGCAAGTGCCTCTGAATGGCTGTTAAAATAAATATCCACATGTCCGTAAGGTGTTCCAAGATCCTCCACTGTATACACATTTCCATTGATCAGGAGCTGAGTTCCGAATGGCACACCAGCCATGGCAACGGTTCTTCCCGCTGTAGGAACAGTTCCGCTGGCTGTCAGGTTTCCTGCTGTTCCGCAGCACTGTGCACAGTTACAGTATGCGGTGAGAGTAAAGGTTCCAAGGTAGGTTCCCTGTGAAGATGAACTACTGCCCTCGGAAGAACTGTCGGAGCTTTCACTGCTGTCCGATGACTCGGTATAAGAATCATCATAGGCACTGCTGTCATCTGCGTCCTGATTGGAATCACTTTCAGACTCGCTGTAGTCATCGTAGGATTCCTCTGTGCCATAGTTTCCCCCGTCACTTGGTGACTGGGCGGCAGCCTCAGCTTCCTGGGCCACCTGCGCCTCCTGGGCTGCTTTCTCTGCCTCTGCTGCCTGCAAAAGGCTGTAAATACTGCTGTCTGCATTACTGATCTGTGTATTTAAAGCACTGATTTCATCCTGGCTGGCACTGATCTGATAAATATAGGACTGAATGTTCTCATTTGTGCTTGCAGTAAGTGCCTGTACCTCCTGCTGTTTGGCAGATTTCTCTGCCAGAAGTTCATTAATATTCTGAGCTTCCTCTTCTGCCTGCTCTTCCTGGGTCTTGATATCTGCCTGAAGGGCTTTATATTTAGCAAGCATGTCTCTGTCATACTGGGAAATCTGGGCTATATTCTCTGCACGGTTCAGAAACTGAGCCAGATCTTCTGAGGACAAAAGCAGCTCCAGCATGGAAGCACTTCCATTCTCATACATGTATACAATACGCTTCTTCATATCCTGATACTGCTTGTCCGCTGTGGCCTTGGCTTCCTCAAGCTGGGTATTCAGAGTTTTCAGCTGCTCTTCTTTCTCCGCTGCCTGAATTCCAAGCTCAGATACACTGTTGGTAAGGTCTGTATACTGAGCATTCAGCTCTTCCAGATAGCTTTCAAGCTCCTGCTTCTTGCTCTCCAGAGATGCCATGTCGGACTGCTGCTGTGCCAGTTCTGCCTGCGCAGCTTCTTTCTGTGCCTGTACATCAGCGATCTGTTCCTCCGTAGAAGAAGCAAATACTGCCCCAGGCATAGAAACAGTCATGATTCCAGTTAACAGCATTGCAAAAATCTTTTTAAATCTCATCTATGTAAACACCTCGTTATTTTTTTCGTAGGTCAAGTATAACATATTCCGTAATTTTTTCAACACTTTTATTTAACTTCTGTAACATTTACGTAATATTTCACGATTTTCCAGAATCTAGAAAGATAATAAATACATGGTTATAGAACAAATTCAGGCACAGTATACCGTGAAATAGTTTGGGCAAATCACAGGAATGTTTTTGCAAAAAAACACCCCGCATTTCATGAAACTCTCCATAAAATGCGGGGTTGTAAAAACCTCTTTACTTCTTATACCGCAGCTTCTTCCTCTGCTACAGCTTCCTGGTATTTCTCGAGAATGATCGTCTGGATCTTATCACGAGTGGAAGAATTGATAGGATGTGCGATATCCCGATATTCTCCATCGGTTGCTTTGCGGCTTGGCATTGCGATGAAAAGACCTTTCTCTCCTTCGATCACCTTGATATCATGTACTACAAATTCTTCATCAATGGTAATGGAGACTACGGCTTTCATCTTCCCCTCCTTTGCAACCTTTCTCACCCGTACGTCTGTAATGTTCATTTTTGCTGCCCCTTTCCTCTTAATCGCATTTACTGCGCTTTAAGTCTTATTATATTACAAGCTATATCTATCATTTTTCTCCACAACGATCTCTACTTCTCCATCCCCGCTGTAGTAAGAATTTGCCCGGATGGTTCCCCGGCTTTCAACGATACAATTCTCGATATGTGTATTATCCCCCAGATATACATCATTCAAAATTACGGAATTTTTAATTACGCAATTATTTCCAACATAAACATCTTTAAACAGGACAGAGTTCTCAACCACTCCGTTTACAATACATCCACTGGAAATCAGAGAATTCTTAACATCTGCACCAGGATTGTATTTAGCCGGTGGAAGATCATCAATCTTGGTCTTAACTGCCGGCTCCTGTTTGAAGAAGTAGTTACGGATCTCCGGTTTCAGGAAATCCATGTTGGTCTTATAGTAAGATTCAACAGTGGAGATATTGCTCCAGTAGCTGTCGATCTTATATCCATAGATTCTCTTCAGATTCTTATAACGAATCAGAATATCTTTTACAAAGTCATTTCGACCTTCCTGTGCAGCCTTCTCAATCAGTTCGATCAGCTGTCTTCTTCGGATCACATAAATACCTGTAGAAATAGTATTATATGGGGAAACCATTGGTTTCTCCTCAAATTCTTCAATCCTGCAATCCTCATTCATACGAAGGACACCGAAACGCTCAACCTCGGAAGGATCCGGACATGTAGTGCATACAACGGTAATGTCAGCGCGTTTCGCAATGTGATATTCCAGAACCTTGTTATAGTCCATCTTGTACACGCAGTCACCAGATGCGATGACAACATATGGCTCATGACTGTTCTTCAGGAAATTGAGATTCTGATAAATAGCATCTGCAGTTCCCTGATACCAGAAACCGTTTTCTTTGGTGATAGTAGGAGTAAATACGAAAAGACCGCCCTGCTTTCTTCCGAAATCCCACCATTTGGAGGAGCTTAAATGCTCATTCAGGGAACGTGCATTGTACTGTGTCAGTACAGCTACTTTCTGAATGCGGGAGTTCGCCATATTACTCAGGGCAAAATCTATGCTTCTGTAGCTTCCGGCAATAGGCATTGCTGCAATTGCCCTTTTGTCTGATAATTCTCTCATGCGGTTATTGTTACCGCCGGCTAAAATAATTCCGATTGCTCTCATGCTTTGTCACCGTCCTTTGTTGCAATTACCTGTCCGCTTTCCAGAATGCCATCCGGATAATCTGCCTGGGTGGTCACACCGGAAATCGCCGTGTTCTTTCCAATCTTAACATTATCCGGAATCACGGAGCCTTCTCCTATGGTCGCAATGCCAAATGCATATACCGCAGGTTTCTTTATATTAGGTGCTTCCTCGCCGCAGCCAAGAACCACATCATTTCCTATGGTTACGTCCTCTGCCACAATTGCCTTTTCCATGTTTACATTCTCACCGATGGTTGTATTCCGCATGATAATGGAATCCCGGATCACACTGCCTTTTCCGATCACAACATTCGATCCGATTACAGAATTATGTACTTCGCCATAGATTTCAGAGCCTTCACCGATGAGACATCTGTCCAGAACGGCCTCTTCTGAAATATACTGCGGCTGGATGATATCCCCCTTGGTGTAAATCTTCCAGAATTCCTCATAAAGATTAAACTCAGGAATAATATCAATCAGTTCCATATTTGCTTCCCAGTAGGAACCAAGAGTTCCAACATCTTTCCAGTAGCCATTGTATTCATAGGCGAAAAGGCGCTGTCCTTTATCCTTGCAATATGGAAGAATATGTTTACCAAAGTCGCAACTCTGCTGATCCTTCAGTGCGTAAAGCGCTTCCTTCAGAACCGGCCAGCTGAAAATATAAATTCCCATAGATGCCAGATTGCTGCTTGGATGCTCTGGTTTCTCCTCAAATTCAGTTACACGGAAAGTCTCATCCGTTACCATGATGCCGAAACGGCTGGCTTCCTCAATAGGTACAGGCATACAGGCAATGGTCACATCCGCCTTATTTGCCTTGTGGAAGTCGAGCATAACCTCATAATCCATCTTATATATATGATCTCCTGAAAGGATAAGCACATAATCGGGATTGTACTGCTCCATATACGCCATATTCTGGAAAATGGCATTGGCTGTTCCTGTGTACCACTCGCTGTTTGTGCTCTTCTCATAAGGTGGAAGTACGGTTACACCGCCTTCAGTTCTGTCCAGATCCCACGGAACACCGATACCTATATGGGTATTCAGTCTCAGAGGCTGATACTGTGTCAGGACTCCAACTGTATCAATTCCTGAATTAATACAGTTACTTAACGGAAAATCAATGATACGGTACTTACCTCCAAAAGCTACTGCTGGTTTGGCCACTTTTTCTGTCAGTACCCCAAGTCTGCTGCCTTGGCCGCCGGCTAAGAGCATGGCAATCATTTCTTTTTTAATCATGCTATCACCTCTTGTTGTAGTTATGATTTATCATTATACCATACTTCCCATGTTTAATAAACATATTTTACAAATTATTTGTTGATATTTTACTTTTTTTATCGTTATTGTACATGTTTTTTCGACACAACCGAATCTCTGATTGTTTTTTTTATTCATTTTGTACAGTAGTATTACTGTGCTTTGCGAAGCATACTGCTGTGAAAATCGTGAACAGCGACACTGTAGGAAAGGGAAATTATTGTATTGGTTACCGACTATCCAAAGAAATACTTTGCAATTTTCACAGTTCGGGGTATAATAAATGAAAGTAATTGTAAAAATTCATAACGATTCAGGAGGCTTTTCCTTCAATGAATATTGAATCGCTTCAAAAATGATTAGCATAAGGAGATTAACATGTATCAGATAGACTTCCATAAACCGCTTCATATCCATTTTATCGGTATTGGCGGAATCAGCATGAGCGGACTTGCTGAGATCCTTCTCGGCGAGGACTTCAAGGTTTCCGGCTCTGATTCCAAAGAAAGCCCGCTTACGGATTCCCTTACCAGGAAAGGTGCACGCATCTTTTACGGACAGCGCGCTTCCAATATTACAGACGATGTAGAACTTGTAGTTTACACTGCAGCCATTCATCCGGATAACCCGGAATATGCCAGTGCAGTGGAAAAAGGCATTCCAATGCTGACCAGAGCCCAGCTTCTTGGTCAGATCATGCGCAACTACGATACCCCAATCGCAGTTTCCGGAACCCATGGCAAGACCACCACTACTTCCATGATCTCCCAGATCCTTCTGGAAGCAGATGCGGATCCGACCATCAGTGTTGGCGGCATTCTTCCTTCTATCGGGGGAAATATCCGAGTAGGTCAGTCCGAAACATTTGTCACAGAAGCCTGTGAGTATACCAACAGCTTTTTAAGCTTTTTCCCGAAGATCAGTGTGATCCTGAACATTGATGCTGACCATCTGGACTTTTTTAAGGATATTGACGACATCCGTCATTCCTTCCGCAAATTTGCCCAGCTGCTTCCCGCAGACGGAGCCCTGATCATCAATGCGGATACGCCGCATTATCAGGATATTATCAAAGACCTTTCATGTAAAATTATTACATATGGTCTGGAGCATGAAGCTCAGTATCAGGCCACAGATATCACTTATGACAAATATGGACATGCATCCTTTACCGTTCTGAAGGATGGCAGAAAGGCCGGCAGTTTCTATCTGAAAGTTCCTGGCAGCCACAATGTTTCCAATGCCCTGGCAGCAATTGCTCTGGCTCGGCTTCTTCAGATTCCGGATGATGTCATTGTCAAAGGACTTGGCAGTTTCACAGGAACAGATCGCCGTTTCCAGTATAAAGGCGAAGTAGCAGGCGTTACCATTGTTGATGATTATGCGCATCATCCAACAGAAATCCAGGCTACTTTAAACGCTGCACACAATTATCCACACAAGAAGCTGTGGTGCGTATTCCAGCCTCATACTTACACGCGTACCAAGGCTCTTCTTCCGGAATTTGCACAGGCTCTTAAGCTTGCCGATCATGTGGTTCTGGCAGACATTTATGCAGCAAGAGAAACAGATAATCTTGGAATCTCTTCCAAGGATCTGCAGGCACGGATCCAGGAGCTTGGTACTCCATGCGAATATTTCCCAACCTTTGATGAGATTGAGAATTTCCTGCTGAATAATTGTGAAGCCGGAGATCTGTTGATCACAATGGGTGCCGGAGATGTTGTTAAAATCGGAGAACAGTTACTTGGAAAATAATTGATTGCAATTTCAGCGGTTGTCATGTCCTTTTAAGACCTGGCATCCGCTGTTTTTGTTTTACCATTTTTATTGTCTCTGATCTGTTTTTCCTGGCAAAACGTGCATACCTTCTCATATCCACGGTCACAGACTGTTTTTGCCAAAAATAATTATCCACATTGAAAAAAGCTTGGAAATTCAAGCAATTTAATAGTTATCCACATTATCCACAGGCTTATGCACATTTTTGCACTGGCCTGCATGTGGATTCTTATGTGTATAAAGTGCTTAACATAATACTACGACATAACTCGACAAAAATCACAGTTTTTCTTTAATTTTCCGCATTTTTCGGGTTTCCCATAAACATTATGTGCAACTTGGTTTCCACATTATCCACATTATCCACATAGTAGTCCACACACATTTTGTAAAAATCCCGGCAAAAAATCTCCTATTCTCATTTAAAAAGGGGTGTGCTATAATGCAAACACAATGAACAGTGATGATTCATATTCCCAGATAAGGAGTGTTTCCATGATCAGGTTACATAGTACAGGGCTTAATGATGCCACCATTTTATCCAATATTTTTATCGACCGTTTTATGCCAAAGGCAAATGGAGAATTTGTAAAAGTCTATATTTATCTGCTCCGTATGCTTGGCCGCCCGGAGGAAGCTTTCGGGCTTTCCCAGATGGCAGATTCCCTGTTCTGTACAGAAGGAGATATCCTCCGTGCGCTGAAATACTGGGAGTCTGAGAAGCTGATTACCCTCTTATACGAGGAAGCTGAATTGACAGGAATTACCTTACAGGCACCGTGGAATGAAGCAGATATGCTGGCTACGGTGACTCCCGCAGGTATCTGTAACGCCGGTTCGCTCGGAGATGTGCCTGATGCTTATCACATTTCTGCCCCAGAACCCACAGCCGGCATTCCCAGTGTCCCCACTGATAAACCGTTGCAGACTGATCAGTTCTCCCGCCGCAGCACCGATCTGCCTGTCCCCCCTTCTTTCTCCAAACCACTTTCCGAAACGAAAGCGCTTACCCCGGATCGGGTGAAGGAGCTGAAACAGAATGAAGATATTATCCAGCTTCTTTACATTGCCGAGCAATACCTCGGCAAAACGCTCACCCCCACAGAGACACGCAAGATCCTGTTTTTCTACGACGAGCTGCACATGTCTGTAGATTTGATCGATTATCTGATCGAATACTGTGTAGGACGTGACCACCGCAGCATCCGTTATATCGAGACGGTTGCCATGGCATGGAAGGAGGAAGGCATTACCACAGTTGAAATGGCAAAGGATTCCACCTCCCGCTACAGCAAAGAATATTTTTCTGTTCTGAAAGCGATGGGAATTGCCAACCGCAATCCTTCAGACGCGGAAATTTCGCTGATCAATACCTGGACCAGGGACTATGGTTTTTCCATGGAATTGATTCAGGAAGCCTGCTCACGGACAGTTCTGCAGACTGGACAGCCAAGTTTTCCATATGCAGACAAAATTCTGCAGCGCTGGAAGGATAAGAATATCCGCACTTTAGGGGATGTCCGTCTTCAGGATGCCCAGCACCAGAAGCGCAAACTGGAAAAAGCAGTGTCGAAAGCAGACAAGCCGAAATCTGCAACTCCAAACCGCTTTAACAATTTCCATCAGCGTGACTACGATTTTGCTGAATATGAGAAGAAACTGCTTAATAAACCAAATTAAATCCTGGAAACAGATTTTTATTTAAAACACATACGAACATCTTACAACCTGGAAGGAGAATTTACATGCCCTTACAGAATTACCAATACGATACTATAATGCGGGAATACAACCGTCGCCAGGCCAGGAACCGCCGCATACAGGAAGAGCATCTTGCTGAAGCCTATGAGAAAATTCCCCGTCTACGTGAAATTGATGAGGAAGTAGCTACTTTAAGTGCCAGAAAGGCCCGTGCCCTGATCAGCCGCCAGGAAGTCGGCATTGAAGATCTTCGCACTGATATTGCCCTGCTTTCCCAGGAACGCACTGCATTACTGCTTTCTTCCGGCTATCCTGCTGATTATTTGGAGATGAGCTACACCTGCCCTCTTTGCCAGGATACTGGCTATATCGGCAGCCAGAAATGCTCCTGTTTCAAGAAGGCAGAGATCGAACTTCTGTATACACAGTCAAATTTAAAAGAAATTCTTGAAAAAGAAAACTTTGACCACTTTTCTTTTGACTTTTATTCTGATACAATAACAAATGATTCAACGGGACTCACCGAACGTGAGACTGCACGTCGCGCGTATAAGATGGCGAAGGAATTTGTCGCTGACTTTGATAATTCTTTCCAGAACCTGTTTTTCTACGGCGACACAGGTGTGGGCAAGACCTTTCTTTCCCACTGCATCGCTCACGATCTTCTGGACAGTGCACACTGTGTGCTTTATTTTTCTTCATTCGAGCTTTTTGATTTTCTTGCAGGCTCTGCTTTTTCCAGAGGCAATGACGCTCCCGATGATGAACCGATTTTTGACTGTGACCTGCTGATCATTGATGACCTGGGTACAGAGCTTACCAACAGCTTTGTATCTTCACAGCTTTTCCTGTGTATCAATGAGCGGATCATGCGCAAGAAATCTACGATTATTTCCACAAACCTGAAGCTGGAAGATTTCTCAGCAACTTATTCTGAGAGAACCTTTTCCCGCATCGCCAGCAACTATCAGATGACTAAGCTTGTGGGAAAAGATATCCGCATTCAGAAAATTTTTTTAGGAGGAAAGTAAAGAATGGCACAAGAAGAATTGACTACACTTCCCGTTGGAAGGCTGGGATTAGTTCCTTTGGAAAGCTGCAGGAGCCTTGGACAGAAAGTCGACGAATGGCTCGTTAAGTGGCGTAAGGAGCGTGAGCATTCAGAATCAGATTCTTTCGCCTTTGAAGGATACAAAAGAGATTCCTATACAATCAAAGTTCAGAACCCGCGTTTCGGTTCCGGCGAGGGTAAATGTGTGATCACCGAGTCCGTACGAGGAGATGATGTTTATATTCTTGTAGATGTATGTAACTACAACATCTCATATCCAATTGGCAAATACACCAACCTAATGTCTCCGGATGATCATTATCAGGATCTGAAGCGTGTAATTGCAGCTATTGGAGGAAAGGCCCGCCGCGTGAATGTAATCATGCCATACCTTTATGAGGGTCGTCAGAGCAAGCGTATTGGAAGAGAGTCTCTTGACTGTGCTACTTCCCTTCATGAACTGATAAATATGGGAGTTGAAAATATTATCACTTTCGATGCACATGACCCCCAGATTCAGAATGCCACCCCACTTCATGGATTTGAGACAGTTCAGCCTTCTTATCAATTTATCAAGGCTCTTCTGAACCATGAGCAGGGACTTCATATTGACAATGAGCATTTTATGATCATCAGCCCGGATGAGGGCAGCATGAGCCGTGCGATCTATCTTGCAAACATCCTGGGTGTTGATATGGGCATGTATTACAAACGCCTTGACTACTCCAAGAATATAGGAGGAAGACATCCGATTGCAGCCTATGAGTTCCTTGGTCCAAATGTAGCAGGCAAGGATATGATCCTGATTGATGACATGATCTCTTCTGGTGACACTATCCTGAAGATTGCTTCTCTTCTTAAGGACAGGGGTGCCGGCAGAATTTACCTTTGCTCCACGTTCGGTCTGTTTACAGACAACCTTAAGAAATTCGATGAAGCACATGCTGCTGGTGTATTTGACAAGCTTCTCACTACCAATATGGTATATCAGTCTGAGGAGCTTCTTGCAAAACCATATTACATTTCCTGTGATATGAGCAAATACATTGCACTGATCATTGATACACTGAATCATGATATGTCTGTAAGCCATCTGCTGAATCCAGTTGACAGGATTAAACGCTGTGTAAACAAATATATGGCACAGTATGAGAAATAAATAAAATAATTTGAGGCTGACCCTTCCAGGTGTCAGCCTCTTGTTTTGTTATCATTTATTTGTAACTGTTCAGTACTTTCACAGTTACATGCTTCGTGAGCACTTAACATTCACTGTAACAGTTTTCTAAAAAATGTCAGCCATATCCTTATTATTGGTAAAAAGCAGCACCTGTCTGGGCTGTTTTTTCAGCCACCTGAAAACTGCCATAAGCTTATCCTGATTCTTCCCATGGAAAATATCATCCAAAATAACTGGAAAAACAGTTTCATTCGTGAACAACTCAGCAGCAGCCATCTGAATAGAAAAATACAGCATTTCAAGGTTTTCCTTTTCCAGATTTTCTGCCAAAACAGTTCCCTCTTCCAGACACAGTTCCAAACTCTGTCCCTCATCTCCATAGAACTCTATATATTTTCCATCTGTAAGTTCCCTGAAAATTTGGGATGCTCGTATCCGAATCTTTCTGCCTTTCTCAAGATAAATACTGCGTGACAGCTCTTTAATGGTATCCATAGCCAGGTTCAAGGACTGTGTTTCCAGATCTTCAGAAGTAGGAAGTGACATTTCCAGCTCAAATTCCTGATATTCGCTCTGCAAATTCGTAAAAGCAGTCAGTTTCTCACCGTAAATTCCATCAATATCTTCTTTACTAGATTTCAGCTTTTCCTGCTGTGACTGCAAATACACTTTTTTCTTCTTTAGCTTTACAAACTCCATATGCAGCTTTCTTCGTGCAGTAAGTGTATAAACCATTGCCACAACAGCAGCAATGATGCATACATCCATTCCTATTTTAGACATCTCATCAGTTAACTGGAATCTTCCAACAATACCAATAATTCCCACAATAACGGCCAGAATACCTGCTATCACCATTCCCAGATTCTTTTTCTCTATAGTCTGCAGCTGTTCTTCAATCACAGTGGCTTCTTCTTTCCCTGCTGCCGAATAGATTTTTGCCTGCGCCTGAACCACCTGCCCCTTCTGGTCCCGGAGTCCATCCAGGTCATTCTGCAGACTTTCCAGTTTCTCGCTCAGTTTTTCCTGTTCTCTCTGAACTGCTTTCCTGCCACGTTCTTTCTGGGTGAGATATCCCTTGCGCCACATCTTCAGCATCTGCTCCGTTCTTCCAAGATCCACCAGACCATCTCCGCTTTTGCTGAGAACAGCCAGTTTATTCTGTAGTTCCTTTGCCATTTCCCTGGAAGAACTACCGCTAAGTGATTCTACCATAACAGTATTGTCGAACAGGTTCTCACTAAATCCCCCAAGGATCCTCTCGAGGGCTCCATTTTCCCCATTTAAAATTTCTCTGGTATCTTCACAGAACAGCTCACAATTATGGATTCCTGCCCCTGTTTCCCGCGTCAGGCGGTAATCTTTTCCATTGTGCTGAAACCATATAGTTCCACCATATTTTTCCCGGGAAGCTTCAGTTCCTGCTTTTTCATAAATTCCATTCTTTTCCTGCATTTCCTCAGGCACTCCAAAGAACATGCTCTTCACAAAGATAAACACAATGTTCATTTCTGTTTCTTTTAGTCCATAGAGCACATTTACTCCAGAGGTCAGTTCTATGTCTTTTTCCCGAAGCCCACCAAAATTATTTATTAATATGCGTTTAAAAATCATATAACCTTATTCCCTCGCACATACATCTCAATTTTACACTGCAATACATATTTTCTGTTACTATCTGCTTTGTGTCAGCTGGAATGTCTTGTCTCCAACAGTGCCTGCAAACCATAGTACAGGGCCTTATCTTCCACTGTATTTCTGTTTTTTTCCATAAAAAAGCAGATATAATCCCCTATCAAAGTTCCGGCATATTTTTTTTGCAGTTCTTCCAGATCATAAGCAGGTCTGGTCTCATCCAGTACTTCTGTAATATTTCCAAAGGATTTCAGTTTTTCCGGAATCAGAAAAAGCTCTGGTTTTCTTTTCCCTTGAAGAATTACACGATATATATTCAGTCCGCCTTTTTTTAATATCTCATCCTTCAAAGCTTCTTCAATAGATAGCTGGGTGCTTTCTTCATTTACATTGAGAAGAAGCTGACTATAGGTTCGAATAGAAAACGGCACAAATCTGGTTTTCACTTTTCCATTTTCAATCCTTCCCTCAATGTAGCCATGTGCTCCCAGATCATTGCTTTCAATTGGCTCAAGAGCTCCGCTGTAAGCAGCCACATCTCTTATTACGTTCTGGGGAGTATGGAAATGACCCAATGCAATATAATCAAAACCTGCTCCTGCAAGCGCAGCTGTATTTAATGGGCAATGGCTTTCATCACCGCCATGAGCTATAAGAATATGCACTCCATTATTTTTCACAGGGCGTACGCCATCATACAAGGGCTGTCTGATCTGTGAATGTTCATAGCTCATTCCATAAACATATACCTCGAATTGCGTATCTTTCACACAGGTTACCTTCTCTTCTGGAAAAAAAGTCACATTCGGTGCCCAGGTGAAAGTTCTGTAAAAAGAATTTTCTTTCAGATAATCCCTTTCTCCTGCCATTAAATATACCCTTGTTTCCGGTATTCCGGAAAATAAATCGTTTACTTCTTTCAATTCATATGGAAGTGGCTGACGATGGAACAAATCTCCGGCTATAAATAACAAATCCACCGGATTTTCGCGGATACCCGCAATAACCCGGCGGAATGTTTCCCAGATTTCATTCTCCCGCTTGTCACTCCATGGGCAGCCTCTGTCAGGCACTGCACCAAGATGTACATCTGCAAGATGAATAAATCTCATTCTTTTACCTCATTTTATAAATCGCAGTTGTTAACTGTTCTCGGGAATGGAATTACGTCACGGATATTGCCCATTCCTGTGAGATACATTACACAGCGCTCAAATCCAAGACCAAATCCTGAATGACGTGTAGAACCATATTTACGCAAATCAAGATAGAAGTCATAGTCTTCTTCCTTCAGCCCAAGCTCTTCCATACGAGCTTTCAACTTACCATAGTCATCCTCTCTCTGGCTTCCACCGATAATCTCACCAATTCCAGGAACCAGGCAGTCCATAGCTGCAACGGTCTTGCCATCCTCGTTTGCTTTCATATAGAATGCTTTAATTTCCTTTGGATAGTCTGTAACAAAAATAGGTTTCTTAAAAATCTGTTCTGTCAAATAACGCTCATGTTCTGTCTGCAGATCACATCCCCAGGATACTTTATAATCAAACTTGTCATTATTCTTCTCGAGAAGCTCAATTGCTTCTGTATAAGTAACACGACCGAACTCAGAGTTTGCCACATGGTTCAATCTGTCAAGAAGTCCTTTGTCCACAAAAGAATTGAAGAAGTTCATTTCCTCCGGAGCATTCTCAAGAACATATCCGATCACATATTTCAGCATCGCTTCTGCAAGATTCATGTTGTCTTCAAGATCAGCAAATGCACACTCAGGCTCGATCATCCAGAACTCAGCTGCATGACGTGTGGTGTTGGAGTTCTCGGCGCGGAAAGTTGGTCCAAATGTATATACATTACGGAATGCCTGTGCAAATGTCTCACAGTTCAACTGACCGCTTACAGTCAGGTTTGTCTCTTTCCCAAAGAAATCCTGAGAGTAATCAATATTTCCCTTATCATCTGTAGGAATATTATTCAGATCCATGGTTGTAACCTGGAACATCTCACCTGCACCCTCGCAGTCACTTCCTGTGATCAGCGGAGTGTGTACATAAACAAAACCTCTCTCCTGAAAGAATTTGTGTATTGCATATGCACAGAGGGAACGTACACGGAAAACAGCCTGGAAGGTATTTGTTCTGGAACGAAGATGTGTGATCGTTCTTAAATACTCAAGGCTGTGACGTTTCTTCTGAAGTGGATAATCTGGTGCGGATGTTCCCTCTACAGAAATTTCTGCAGCCTGGATCTCAAATGGCTGTTTCGCCTGTGGAGTCGCTACCAGAGTTCCCTTTACAATAATCGCTGCGCCTACATTCAGTTTGGAAATCTCAGCAAAATTGTCCATTGTATCATGGTAAACGATCTGAAGGGTCTCAAAATATGTTCCATCATGGAGAACAACAAATCCAAAGGTCTTGGAATCACGAACGCTTCGTACCCAGCCGCCTACGGTGATCTCCTGATCCAGGTATTTATCCCGTTCTCTGTAAATCTCTTTTACTGTTGTAAGTTTCATAATTAGTTCCTCTTTCTCCTCATTTTTCCAAACACTCATTTCTCTATAGTATAGACTATTCCTCTTATTCGCGCAAGGATATTTTTCCAGGGAATAAAAGAAGATCCTGTCTGTTAAGCTTCGACACTTTTGGACAAAGATCTTCTCTTCTGTAAGTACTTTTCTATTGCAAAGTTGCCTCATTCTCAGTATTTCTTTGAACGTTTAATGCAATATAAGATAATCCAGACAATACTTAAAAATTCGTTTGTAAGTCTTAGTGGTGTAATGAAGTCCATCATCGTCTGGCAGGTCAACTCCAGTTCCACTAATATTGGTACCATATCCATTCTCCATCAGATAAGAATACGTATCAATATATTCGAAAGTGCTGCCAAGAGCACTACCCACAACAGAATTGAATTTGCGGATTACTTCTTCTTTTCGGATTGCATTCTTACCAAGATATTCGATTGTCTTACTGTTTACCGGATTCACCGACATAAAGAACAGCTTGCAGTTCTTTTTCTGTAAGCTCTCAGCAATCTCCTGATAATAAGAAATATAATCATACATATTTCCAGGATCGTTTACTCCCAGATTAAAAATAACCGCAGTTGGTTTCAGAACGGAATAATTCTCTTCTGCAATAGAAAGAATCGTATTCATTCCCTGAGACTTCAGCCATTCAAGACCTTTACCCTCTTCGTATACAAAATCAATATCACGCAGCAGATTCGACTCATAATACCCTGAATTTAATTTTTGCAGCGTTCTCTGCATACGATTAGTTCGGGAGTCTCCTACAAAAATAATGTGATTGTACCCCCGGCTGCTGCCATTTCCAATCTTCCAGCTGCTTGCGGATTGCAGAAGCTCTGAAAGAGTCAGGTCTTCCTCAGCAGAACGGTTAAACACAACTGCATACAGCTTTATGTTGCTGTTTACTGTAATAGTATCACCAGCTTCATAACGCGGTGCTGTGCTTTTTCCTAACTGGATATCCCATCCCATAAAGGTGTATCCGGATGCATTTCTTACAGACGGCAATGTATAAGAACTTCCAGATGCTACATTCTCTGTCTTGTAAACGGTTCCATCATTCTTGCACAAAGCCACTGTAAATGTTGTATCAGACTCGTAAACAGCATATAATTTTATATTTTTTTTGATTCGAATCTTCTGTCCCTCTGTATACGCCGCTTGGGAAGCATTCTTTTTAGTACTCCATCCAACTGCCTTATAGCCGCTTTTTTGTGGAAGCTCTGGCAAGGTAAGATATCCGTTTTTTGTAACAGCTTTGTTTAGTTTCTTAAATACTGTACTGGTGCTTCCGGTATTATCATAGAAATAAACTTTATATATACCAACTTTTTTACGCACCGCGTACAGATTTATATTCTTTTTCAGACGTATTTTTTTCCCCGCGGCATATACCGCTTTGGTATCGTTTTTCTGAGTGGACCAGCCAAGATTTTTGTATCCGGTAATTGCAGGAACTGCCGGAAGCTTAATTTTTTTCCCGGCACTTACCTTTATACGCAGCTTGGAATAAGATGTTTTTCCACTTTGATTCCAGAATCTGACAACTACGTTCTTAGTGGCCGCCTGTACAGACTGAACACCACTAATCCCAATTTTTCCATCATTTCTAAATGAAACTCCGAACAAAATCAACATTGTGGCCAACAGAACCCGGAAAATCCTATTTTTTCTTTTTGTTTTATTTTTCATAGGCACTCCTCTGCTTTTTAATGTCTCTCCTGCTTTCATCATCTGCACAGAAAATAAATAGTTCTTATTTCATCTTCTGTACTGTCTTCAGTATAATCAAACGGACACATTCTTTCAACCCCAAAAGATTGTCTTTATGATTTGGTTACAAATTTTCAATAAAACGCATAAATGCAGCTCTGCCCTCTCCTGTACATTTGTAAACACCAGCATCTTCCAGCACGTGAACAAACACATTTCCAACTTCTTTATGAAGAACCTCTTCAATATTGTCTTTATCAAGATGATCGTACTTCGGAAGGAATTCTTTTACCCACTGCGCATGTTTTTCAATCTTCTCATTAGAAGCAACATCCTTGCCATCCAGAATATATTCTTCCAAAAGCTCCAGTTCTTCTTTTAGTCGCGCAGGGAGAACTGCCAAGCCCATAACCTCGATCAGACCGATATTCTCCTTCTTAATATGATGGTACTGTGCATGCGGATGATATACGCCAAGAGGATTTTCTTCTGTGGTAATATTGTTTCGCAGAGTCAGATCCAACTCATACATATCACCTTTTTTACGTGCGATCGGAGTGATCGTATTATGAGGTTCACCATCCGTTTCTGCAAAAATGAATGCAGCCTCATCTGTATAGCCTCTCCAAACCTCCAGCACATGAGTTGCCAGATCAATCAGGCGCTTCTCATCTTTATGACGGATACGAAGTACAGACAGCGGCCATTTTACAATACCAGCCTCCACATCCTCATAGCCCGGAATAGTTACATATTTCTCAATTTCAGCCTTTGCCATAGCAAACGTATAATGGCCGCCCTGGAAATGATCGTGACTGAGAATAGAACCTCCCACAATCGGTAAGTCTGCATTTGACCCCAGAAAATAATGTGGAAACAGCTTCACGAAATCAAACAGCTTGATAAATGTGTTTCTCTCGATTTTCATAGGTGTGTGCTGGAAATTAAATACAATACAATGCTCATTATAATAAACATAAGGAGAGTACTGCATTCCCCACGGACTGTCATTGATTGTGATCGGAATGATTCTGTGATTCTCTCTTGCAGGATGATTTGCGCGGCCTGCATATCCCTCATTTTCCGGACAAAGCAGACATTTGGGATAGCTGCTTGATTTGATAAGCTTTGCCGCAGCAATAGCTTTCGGATCTTTCTCTGGCTTAGAAAGGTTGATTGTAATATCAATTGCTCCATAAGGAGAATCCACAGTCCATTTCTGGTCTTTCTTTACACGATAACGACGAATATAATCACTGTCCTGGCTTAATTTATAGAAATAATCTGTTGCTTCTTCCGGAGATTTCTCATATTTTTCCCAGAAAGACTTCTGTACCTGAGCCGGGCGGGGCATAAGACAGTTCATTAATCTTGTATCAAACAGATCTCTGTAAACCACACTGTCCTGAATCAGACCACGTTCTACAGCTTCGTCTAACAGTTCTTTCAGAACTTCTTCCAGATTAATATCAGAATATTCCTCTGCCGGTTCTGTGTATTCATCTTCTTTAAAAACATCAAGAAGAAGATTTGTTGTATAGTTTTTCTCACAGGCAGGAGTCAGCCCTGTCTCAATTCCATACTGTACCAGTTTTTTAATACTTTCGCTTAGCATTTTTCTGTCCTTTCCTGTTGCTTTATTTTTAACAGTCTGTCCTCCACCACAGACAGACTGTTAACCACCACTTTGCTGCATCTTTCACATCCAGCATTTTTTGCATACATGTTCAATATCGGACTGTACCGGCTTTCCCAACAGCCACTTTAAAGCTTCAGTTTCTCAACATAACTTATAAAAATATTGCCGGCCTTTTCAAACAGCTCCGTACTGTCATTCATACCGTAAGGATAAGTTTCCCCTTTCTGCGGATCGTACAGATATGTGTTATATTCATCATATCCAATGATCACAACACTGGTATTATCCCCGGTCTTGGCAATTACCGGACGCTGGGCGCTGACCTCATATAAGACACTGTCTAATGTACAACCAGACAAATCAATGATAGTACCCTCATCCCCAAGAGCCTCCTGCAGTGCTGTAACATCCAGGGATGCACTCTTCATTGCTTCCGGCACATCCTCCAGATTAAGAGTCAGCTTTGTCTTCTTATTTCCACGCTCCCATACATACTGCTGAGCACGATTCAGCACAACACCAGTCTGATCATCTGCTCTTTGAAGCGCAAGTGCAGGATCTGTGAATGTACTGTCCAATCCTCCTTTTGCATAAACATAGTAAATATCTTCCTCAGGAATCTGCGTATCCAGAATAATACGGTCATCACCTATATTTTTCATTTTTGCATAAACAACTAACGGTTCCTGAATTTCAGGCGTTTCAGTGAGAGCCAGTCGTATCTGAGTTCCGGTTCTGGAATTTGTCACAAGTTCCACGGATACAGTATTGGTCGAGGCTTTGGAATTATTCAGAATATTATCCTTGCTTACTGCTTTGTATCCTTTTTTTGTCTTCTTGGACAACTGAAATTCCATCATAGTGTTTCCCATGGTAATATCAGTTACATACAATCCATCCTGATGATATTCTTTTTTCAAAGTTCCATCAAATCCTTCAATACGGACCGTATGAATCCCCGTAGTCTCATGACCATTATCGTCTGCGATCACATCTCCATCAACTACGATTCCATAAACAAGATCTTCATTCATAAATCCATTCAGCACTAAAGACTGTCCTGAAGATGGTGCAAGACTCCTGGTTTCTAATGTTTCAAAATCTATTTCTTTTATATTTCCGGCGCTTTCACCTTCCTGAATGATCCATGCAGCATGTGCACCTGTATCCGAAACAGCAAAGTCATCTATTTTAATTCCTTCCTCAAGAACCTCACTGGTACCATCTGAAATGTTTATCTTATAAAGCTTATTTGCAAATAAAAGATAAAGAGCATTTTCTGTACTGACATAGGATAATGTTCCAAGATCCTCTTTCAGGAATTCGTAGGATTCTGTAGACGGAATAAATACTTTTTCTTCCACCACATTCTGATCATTGCTGTAATGATATACACAAACACCACAGTATCCTTCCCGAACGCCTCTGTTCATATATCCATAAAGAACAAAGTCCACATCTCCGTTATCTTCCACACGGATGATCTTTATATTATGCTGGTATCTGGAATCCCTGAAATCTCCATCCGTTTCTTTGCGAAAACTGAAAATTCTGGAAAATTTTCCATCATCAGGAGAATAAGACCATAAATCCCCTTCCTGAACGAAAGCAAGAACTCCTGCGTTTTCATTCATCATATATTCCACATTTTTGTCTCTGACTCCAAGTAAAAGCCCCTTGTCGGAAATGCTGATGGAGTTTTCCTCAAATACCTGTGATGCACTTCGTTTAAAATCCAGAAGCATGATTCTGGTTTCAGTATAACGCATCCGGTAAAATTCTGTCACATCATAGATTTCCTGGTTTCCATTTTCATCCAGTGCCGCAATCTGATATTCAACAGAAAGACTGGCTGTGGTTTCATTAATATCCTTCACTACAGGAATTCCCTTTCTGTAAATCTGAGGGTTCAGATTGCCCCAGCTGATCTGGGCAAATGTAGAATTGATATTAATGTCTGTATAGTTGGTAGACGTACTGGATGTGTCTGATTCCAGGTAAGCAGTCAGATCCTCGGCGGACGCTTTATCCAGACATTTTTCATAAAAGCTCGCAACAAACTTCACGTACTGAGCAGCATTCACATTGGATCTGGAAACTACTCTTGTATAGTAATAAGCTGTTCCCTTATTTGTCTCAAGAGATAATTGCAAAGAATACTCCTGATTCATCAAAAGATCACTGCTCAGCTTAATTGTTGTTGTCAGATAGCTGTCCTGTTTATCCAGACTTTTAATCTTACGGTTTTCCAGTACCTTACTGCCATCTGAAGTACGTATCTCATAGGAAAGGCTTTTCACCTTTGTATCATAGGCATTTATGACAAAGGACAGTTCCTTGGATGTATCAATAGGCGTCACACTGTCCCTGGTAAAATCAGACTGCATAGGCTGTGCATAACCATACATCCTGTTTGCATAATTTCCATCAAAATCAACCATTACCTCCGGAAAAACCGGATCATTCATATCAGAGCGGTCATCCGTAGTCTCACTATTCAGCAGGAACGAACTTCCTGCCACGCCGAGAACAAAAACAAACAGGAGAATCACTGCTCTGCGTAAAAATTTAATCATTCTTTCTCCTCTTAACTCTCTGATTGTACCTCCCCTTCACGGTACAGAAGTCTTTCCAGTGTAGGATTTATATGCAGTTCCTTCATAAGCTGCACTGTACTCTTCATATCTTTTGGTTTGCCTGTCTTTACAGCACGGATCAGCAAATTCTTGGGTGTATGCTCCATATCAATAAATTCCAGAATCTGAGTTTCGTATCCCATACTTTCCAGCAGATTGGCTCGAATTCCATCTGTCATCAAAGCAGCCATTCTCTCCTTAAGAATGCCATATTTCAGTACAGGCTCCAACACTTCATTTTTTATCTGTCTATTTACCTCATGCTGACAGCAGGGTACAGACAAAATAACTTTCGCTCCCCATTCCACAGCCTTCGCAAGAGCATAATCTGTAGCTGTGTCACAGGCATGCAAGGTTACTACCATATCAACAGAAGAAACACCTTCATAATCAGCAATATCTCCCTGATAAAAATGCAGTTTTTCATATCCATACTTTACTGCAAGATGATTACATTTTTCTATTACATCTGTTTTCAGATCCAGACCAATAATATTTACATCATAACCTTTCAGTTCTCTCAGATAGTAATACATGGCAAATGTAAGATAGGACTTTCCGCATCCAAAATCAAGAATGGTCACTTCCCGCTGTTGATCCAGTCTTGGAAGAATGTCCTGAATAAATTCCAGAAATCGATTGATCTGTCGGAACTTATCGTATTTTTGGGTAATAATCCTGCCTTCCTTATTCATAACACCAAGATCAACAAGAAAGGGGACTGGAATATTTTCCTTAAGTATGTACTGCTTTACACGATTGTGGGCCAATATCTGCGTGCCCTTGCTGAAAGTCTTGTCCTTTCCGAAAGCCAGACCTTTTCCATTTTCGGGATGACGTCTGGTCTTTATGGTCATCTTTCCTTTTTTGCTTACCAGAATAGTTCCATCCAGCGCCATCCCACTTGCCTGAAGCTGAGAAAAATCATGCTGCAGCCCCGCTTTTAAATATGAGATCAGTTCCTCTCTGGAATAATTTTTATGGAGCACCTTCGTCCCTACAGTTTCAGAAGCCTGATAAACCACCTTCCCCCGGATTTCTACCGGGCGTATTTTTACTTTGGATGGTCCGTTCCCTCTGCTGCCGCTTAGGATAGCTTGACACAGCTGTTCATTTATCTGTTCCTCTAAATATTCATCTATTGTTTTCATTTTTATTATAATTATTTTCTTTTATATTCTGTAATCGTTACTGTTCACTCCGCTCACAGCAACCTCTAATTGTCATTTTGATGCGTCTTATCTGTAAAAATCTCCCCTGCATCTTCTTCGTCGGCATCTTCTTCGTGATATTTCATGAAAAAGAAGCACTTCTACCAGATCACCAAGAAGTCCATCAGACATTGCTTCCATATCAGCCTCTGATCTTACTTCATCCACGATCTTCCTTCCAAGGTGATACAACATAAACCTGTCAGGATATTCATCGTAAAGCCGGCTGCCTTCATAATCCTGAAGATCACATTCTTCTTCCACTTTTTCCTGTATCTTTCTGGCAGTGTCCGGATAGTAGGATTTCATCAGAAAAAATTCCTCTTCTTGTTCCTTTTCTCCCCGGTAGAGCAAGGGATTTGCATAGCTTGTGTAAAATGGATAAAAATCTTTATATATCATATCAGCAATTTCGATTCCTTTTCCATTTCACTCTCATTATATGCAAGCTTCCGTTTTTCGGTCAATTGCACCATTTTTCAAATACGCGCCAAAGCGTGTTTGAAAAAGGCTTT
>NZ_JAQDKY010000038.1:0-41749 GCF_027662325.1 Blautia faecis
GGATTTAGTTTGATGATGATCCTAGATGTGGCATTAGGGTAAGAGGCGAGAAATGATTCTTAGCGATTATGCTGGCAGTTACATTTGAAAGCAGTTTTGGAGATAAATTTATGTATCAACATGCTATGAAGGCACCAGATGAAATGAGGGAATTGCATAAGCAGTTTTATGCTTATATGAAAAGAATGAAGAAATGCGGATGCAAGGCGAAAAGGTACAGTGATTGGAGAAAAAAGCATGAAAAATGAAGAATATAAAAAATGTCAATTAAAGAATTTACAAAAGCAGCAGGAAGATATGAAAGTAGCCATGCTGGTATTTATGAAATGTGCAAGAAAGATTATCCGGATCCACAGGCATTTTTTGACAGTGTGAAGAGATGTCTTCGCCAAAATGGAAGGTTGGTTCTTAGAGATGTGAACAGTGACAACAAAGTATTGGTATGGCTAATGAATACATTGGAAATGCCGTTGGCAAATATATGCGGACATGGAGATGTCCAGGTGCCAACAAAAGATGTGGTCATAAAATGTTGCAAAAAAGCAGGATTAAAAGTAGAAAAATTTGAAATTCGTAAAGGTATGCGAATGCATTGTGTTGTGAGAAAACCTATGGGAAAGGCGATAGGAAATGAAAGATAAGTATCTTAGGGAAACACGAATGGTTGATTTTTCTAATCCGGCAATTCAAAAACTTATTCAAAATATGAAATGGAAGGAAATGGGTGAATTTGAAAGGATTAAGGCAATCTACAACTATGTAAGAGATGATGTTTTATTTGGATATAATATTGATGACGGAATTTCAGCTTCAAAAGTACTTGCAGATGGTTATGGACAATGTAATACAAAAGGAACTTTATTTATGGCACTTTTACGTGCCTGCAATATTCCATGCAGAGTACATGGTTTTACGATTGATAAAGGACTGCAGAAAGGAGCTATGACCGGGTTTGTTTACCGTAATGCTCCAAAAAATATTTTCCATAGCTGGGTAGAAATTAATTTTGAAAATCAGTGGTACGAACTGGAAGCTTTCATTTTGGATAAAACCTATATAAAGAAGTTACAGGAACGAAATCCGGAATGTAGAGGTGCATTTTGTGGTTATGGAGTAGCAGTCAAGGATTTCAGAAATCTCAGTATTGAATTTGATAGGAACAATACTTATATTCAGAGCGAGGGAATTAATCAGGATTTTGGTGTTTATGATTGTCCAGATGAACTATTGAAGGAACATCATCAAGAAATTTCAGCTTTTAAAGCATTTGCTTATAGACATATTGGAAGACACCTCATGAATCGTAATATCAGGAAGATCAGAGAACGATAGTTTTGAACTTTTAGAATTAAAATTAAATTTGGAGGGTAATTTGGCAGACAAAATACAAAATGCTTATGAAACATCAAAAAATATATATGACGATGTTCTTACTCAAAGAAATATTTTCAGTAAACTGTATATTAAGTTATTTTGGAGTGGCACTGATGATAATGATATAGCACGAAAAGTTTTAGCATATGTTCCTGATGACTTTTCAGGAAATCTTCTTGATGTTCCGGTTGGAACTGCTGTATTTACGGAAAACAAATGGAGTTCCTTGAAAAATGCACATATTACTTGCCTTGATTACAGCATAGATATGCTTGACCAAGCCAGAAAAAGAATTGGTAGTCATGCACATATCAAATGTATTCAGCGGAAAAGATACTGGCAGCGCCTCCCGTAATCATCAGGGGTAACTTTCATCTTCTCACCCCCTTTCCGTGGGGAGTGAGCAGGATGATCCTGTCCGTTGTCAGGGGCCTATGCTGGCCCTGGTCTGCTGACCGCCTCCTTTTCCATCTGATTTTTTGCCGGAAATGACAATCCGCGAAAATCGACAAAAATCGCCCGGCAGGTCGTAAACCTACCGGGCGACGATTTGAAGCGTTTTGTTGTTTTCTTACATGGTATAGTTCATACTCATAGCCGGAATATTCCCGTGGCGGGGCAAGGCTTTTTTTAAGCGGTAGAAGTGGATTAGATTATAATGATAGTAAAACAGCATGGCGGCGTCCTCCCGTGGGCCGCCATGCCTTTAACTGCTGGGAATGACAGAAAGAAAGCAGCGGCCTTGATTTCTCAAAACCGCCACCAGTGAATATAAATTAAGCGTGAAAATGGGTCTGCCCAGCAGCGGTTTTTTTCTTTTCTGCCGCTGGGCAGATGTTTTTTCTTTAGATACATGATAAGAGGAATTTTTGAAGATTCCATAAAGATTTGAAAAATGGACGGACATAAAAGACGTCCATTACACTATCGGAAAATCAGCAAGGAAGTTTCATAGTAACCTTTGCGCCGCCGGTTTCTTTTGAATTTTCTAAAATAAGCTGACCATTATGTTGTTCCATAATCGAATTTGTAATATATAGACCCATACCAAAGTGTAACTTTGAATTGCGGCTTTGATCGCCCATATAGAACCGTTCCTGTGCGTGGCATAATGCCTCTTTAGAAAACCCCGTTCCCTCGTCTGTGACTGAAATTTCCACGAAACCGTTGTTACTCTGAACATCCACATAAAGCGTTCCGCCTTGCGGGGAGTAGTCCAGCCCATTACTGATAACATTCATAATAGCACGTTCTATCAGCACCCTATCAAATTTCAGCATTTGAGGGAGTGAAACAGTATTCATTTGCAGCCGGATTTCTTTTGTCCGGCATAGTGATTCCATATAACCGAACAAGTGCTGCATGAACGCTGGCAAGTCTATACTTTCAATATGGAGCTGATAACCAACCGCCGCCCGTGATATATCAATCAGGGTTTGAATATATGACTGCATCTGGCCGGAGCTTTCCACGACGTAACCAGCGTATAATCGTTGCTCATCATCAAGATTTGTTTCTGTGAGTAAATCAGCATTTCCTTGAATAACCGTCAGAGGCGTTTTCAAATCATGGGCAAGCGCGGCGATTTGCTCTTTCTGTGTCTGTTCGGTTTTCCATTGCCGTTCTAACGAAATTTTCAGATTATCTTTCATATCTGAAAAAGATGCAAGGACATCTTCAAACTCTTTGATTTTGGCGTGTCCTACTTCAAAATCAAGGTTTTGCTTTGAAACCTCCGCAGTTGCTTCAAAAAGCGGGGTCAGTTGTGTACGCAGGTTCTTAGCAAATCTGGCGGTCAGTATGATAATGACCAGCAGCGAATTTACAGCCATCAGGATAAGCGCAAGCGTGTCAGGAGATGGAAAATATTCCGGTAGCCATGACACTGTAAATTGAGAACCAATATAATACCTTAAAACGCAAAATTCGTTTTCCCGGACAACAAGTGCAAACTCCCTCCCCGTAGCATATTCAATATATTCTCCCTTTGCGTACAGCAGGGCAATTTCTTTTTCATCATCGTCCATATTGCTGTAAAGCTCATTAAAGTTCTTGTCAAGAATTAAGTAGCCGCATCCCTGTGGAATCACAACCTTTGTAATATCCGGGGCAATCGTCAGCGTTGGAATGATCTCTTTTACCTGCAATTCACTTAGATTTGCTCTTGTAGCTAATCCAGCATTTACAGCAAGTCCCTCCAAACCAGAAGGGACAATAATTGCCGCTACCAGCATGACAATGAGGGAGATAGCAAACTGGCGAAACAATATTTTCAATGTAGGTTTCTTTTTCACTCCCATTTATATCCTATCCCCCATACGGTGCTGATCGGACTTATTTTGAAATGCTCCAATTTCGCACGAATATTTTTTATATGCGTTGAGATCGTAGAGTTATCGCCTATTCCATCAAACCCGAAAACGGCTTCATAGATTTGTTCTTTTGTAAAAACCTGTCCCCGGTTTTTCACAAGGTATTCACAGATTGAATACTCGCTTTTGGTAAGGGGAACCGGCTGTTCTGAAACATACAGTACCTTTGCGGAAAGGTCAAATCTTATATCAGGCTCAAATGAAAGTATGCTGTGATGCTCCCTTTTTTCTCTGCGTAAATGTGCCGCGACACGGGCGCGAAGCTCCTGAATACGAAAAGGTTTCGTAATATAATCATCCGCACCGATGCCCAATCCAAACAATATATCTTCCTCTAATGTCTTTGCGGTCAGAAAGAGAATCGGGCAGTCTACCATATTCCTGATCTGTTTGCAAAACTCAAACCCGTCTGTGCCAGGCATCATCACATCCAAAAGAATGAGGTCATAGAAATGCAGCTTTTTGATGTCTACATCATCCGCATTTTGACAGACTGTTATCAAATATCCATCTTTCCCCAAACTGTTCTTAATCAATTCCAAGATAGAAACTTCATCGTCAACTACAAGTAAGTGGGTCAAAAAATCACCTCCCGCCCCATTATACCACATTGTCGAGGTTACTCATCATTATTTTTAATGTCAGCTTTCCGATATTCATTGTTGATATTTACAGCTACGGCATTGCTTATATCCACATCCACAATACTGTAAACGTAGCCGAAACTGAAATCTTCCCCCGCCACATTTTTGAAGCGTTTCGATACCTGCCCGATTTCTTCTTGCAGTTCTGACATTTCAAGACATTCATCCGTTATGGTATATGTCAGGCCGTTATATGAAATTTCATCATAGTTTGCGGCGTTCAGCTCATAATACGGCAGAGATTCATTTAACGCCTTATTTTTATCGGCGGTATCGCGGAGCGCACCGCAGGCCGATAAGCATATAAGACTTACAAGCACAATTACCACGGCAAACAGGCACTTTTTATTCACTGTTTTTACCTCCCTCCCAACCATGAAACCAAACCAAACTGGCAATCAGCAGACAAACAGTGCAGCATACAGAAATAATCATACCGCTGAAAAAATCGGTTTTTACCTGTGCATACAGTTGGGGGCTATCCCATGCAAGCACAGTGTAATCCATAGCACGAACGCCCCAGGCCCAGGGAATATATTTCCATGTAGCGTCACCAAGCCCTGTTATCATAAGGGCAGCTATTAAACTCCCTGCAATTCCCAATCCCATAGATGCACCTTTTCCGAAGCTCATTCCCACAAACAAATGAATCAGGTAAATGGGAAGCATGGTAATCAACAATAGAATCCCTGCTTTCAGGTAAAGGCTTGCCGGAGCATCCCTATATAGTGCAGCGAATGTTCCTAACGCTAAAAATGTTGCGCCAAAAGCACAGATCATCAGAAAACCAAGTTTACCAATATACGTTGCCATGCGAGATGGGATTGTTCCCAACAAAAGCTGATAATGCCCGGCCTGATTTTCGATCTGAACAACCAGGCCCACAATAATGCCGATCAGAAACGGGAACGCAACGGCCAGCACTTCCAGATAGGCACTGATTTTGGTTGCCAGTTCCCATCTGGATATATGATAGTAACCCGCAAAAATCGCCGCACATATAATCGGAATCATGCTGTGCATATAGAGCAAAATGCTATGTTTACACTTCTGATATTCTGCTTTCCAGCAGCGAACCACAGATACCATAGTTACCCCACCTCCTTTTTCTCAAACCATCTTGCAGTTAAAAATGACAGCGCCGCAAACCAGGCCAGCGAAATGACCAATACAAGTATAATCATCCAAAATGCCATTGCCGTACTCTGATCTGCAACCGGCTCACCATTAGGCAAAATACCTAACACGGAAATCATAAGATGCGGCACCCAGCTATACGGGCAGATCATCCACAAAGAGGTTGTAGCCGTGAAAATCCCTAAAACGCTTCCAAGTCCGGCATTAAGAATAACCGTGACAAAGATACCAACTTTTTTTGATAACCATAAGCACAGCGGAACTTCCCATAGGCTTGCAATGACAATACAAGCTGTTCCGGCCGCAGCCTGCCAAATTCCGATTGTCAGGGGAATTTCGTTGATAACTAATATTGTAAAACCGCCCAACAGATTTAGCGCCAGGAAAATGAAATTCCCCACACAGGAGTAAATACCGGCCACTCCAATTTTTGCTTTCCAGACTTTGTTCTGCGAAACAGGCAATGAAGCAACGGCACGATATTTTAGTTTGCCATTATCCCGCTGTTCAATCAAGGCACAGGTGAGCGTAAGGAATCCAGGATAAAGCAGGATATACCACCAATTATAAGAATTGAGCTGGAACCAAAGAGGGGCAAAAAAGTTCATAAGCGCAGTTACAAACGGGGCCAGAACGATCAGCGTTTTTGTGAAAGTTCTCTTATGCTTTAGGTTCTCTGCCTGAATATATGCCATCTCCATTTAATATCCCTCCTTACCATTTCTGCGAATAACATCCATAAAGAGTTGTTCCAAATCTTCACCGGCGCGAAGCTCTCCCTCATATCCAAGGACGCCGCCAGCAATGATACCCACATGATCTGCAATCTGCTGGACTTCTGACAGAATATGGCTGGACAAAATAACTGTAATCCCTTTGCAGGGAAAAGAGCGAATTAACTCTCGAAGTTCCTCAATCCCTAAAGGGTCAAGGCCGTTAGTCGGTTCATCCAGAATCAAAAGCTGGGGACTGTTCAGCAATGCAATAGCAATACCAAGCCGCTGCTTCATACCAAGAGAAAACTGCCCGGCCCGTTTCTTGCCGGTATTCGTGAGCTGGACAATTTGCAATACCTCGTTAATTCGTGCATCGTCCAGGCCGAGCAATGTAGTTCTGACTTTGAGATTTTCGTATGCAGTCAGATTTTCGTAAAGCGGGGGCATCTCAATCAAAGCACCGATATGCTCCAGATCATTCCGCTTCCACGGGTGGCCGTCAAACTCGATGCTTCCCGATGTGGGGCGCAAAATGCCGGTGAGCATTTTTAAGATCGTGGATTTGCCAGCCCCATTCGGCCCCAGCAGACCATAAACCGAGTTGCGCCGGATGTTCAGTGACACATTGTTTACCGCCATTTGCCCCTTGAAATTTTTGCAGAGGTCAGTCGTTTTCAAAATCATATCCATATAATCAAGTCCTTTCTTTGATTTTACGGATAGCATACCGGGCAATTTTGAAGATTTCATAAAGATTCCCGAAAACAGAATATGAACAATACACCGTAACCGTGGAGCATATCGCAACAAAGCACCAACCTACGCATTTAGGGCCTTAAAAAGCCCTATATTTCAAGGTTTTTCCCGCATAGTCGGCGGGGTATGTGAGTGTTTTATCCTATCCCCGCCATAGTGCCGCTCTAAATGCGTAGAATTTACCAGCAGAAAATCGCCGGTTTCTCTGGCTCCATACTCCCAGATATGGTATCATGGAAAAAATCAATCTGACGGGGGTATCAGGATGGACGGACAAGAAAAGCTGCTGGACTATGAAACAATCAAAGCCGCCGTTGCCGGTGAGAAGTGGGCCACAGAAAAGGTGCTGGCCCACTATGCGGACTACATCGACGAGCTTTCCACGGTGGAGATCAGGCAGCCGGGCGGCAAAGTGAAAAAAGTCATTGACGAGGATATGCGGCAGCACATTTCCTTAAAGCTGCTGGAAGCGTTGCCGAGCTTCCCGCTGGAACAAGAATAACGATCAAGAGGGCTGCACCCTCTTACGCCGCTTTGCGGCTATCACCTGCACACCCCCGAAACAGATACACCCGCTGCGCGTCTGTACCTGTTTCGGGGGCTAATAATGACTGTAACCTACGCCTTTCGGGGCTGATAACCGCCAGTTTCAAGGCTTCTCCCGCACGTTTGCAGAGGTGGGCGAATACTTTATCCTATCCCCGTCAATACTGGGTTCTAAATGCGTAGGAACAGGCAAAAAGAAAAGACGCCGGACGCCAGCGTCCACATATCCCCGTCCATACCCGGCATGGCTGCGGTGATCTTGCCTATCGTCCTGCGTCGGTCTGCGTTGTGGTACATACAGATCAAATTTTCTTCTTCCACGGTAAAGTGCATCATTCCTCATACCTCCAATTCATTTTTCTTGGTTCTGGCCGCCGCCTTTTTCGGGCTGGTGGCCTGTTTGCTGTCGGCAAGCTGCTTGCGGATAGATGGCCGGGGCTTGCGAATACTCACATCACGGCGCTCATCTTTGTTAATCATGGCATATACCCCGTAGCGGACATATGAAAACAATGTTGAATCGAATGTTTTCTAAATTCCAAACTTGCAGGAACCGTATTTGGCGGAGGTGCAGATGCTGTTGGCGCAATACAGGGCAATCCGGCATTAAAAGAGGCTTATGGGATGGGAAAAAAGTTTAAGGGGATGTATATGCAGAAGTGCGGCTTGAGGGACGGATCACTGGTCCCGGTAACTGCATTGCTTGCGCAGGAATTACGGATTCTTCTTTAAAATATCATCTTCAAAATGCAAAAAATCATGGTGTGACACAAAAAGAGATTGCGGCAGTGATCACACATGCCGCATTCTATGCAGGTTGGCCAAAAGCATGGGCTGTTTTCAATCTTGCAAAGGAAGTGTGGGAAACAGGCGAAGGAGATTTGCCATACGAAGAGGAGGGGATGCGTGCGCATGCAAAAGAGATGGTATTTCCAATTGGTGCACCAAATGATAGTTTTGCACAGTATTTTTCCGGCAGAAGTTTTCTTGCACCGATTTCTACTTCTCAGGTTGGAATTTTCAATGTGACATTCGAACCTGGATGCAGAAATAACTGGCATATCCATCATGCAAAAAGTGGAGGTGGACAGATTCTGGTATGCGTTGCCGGAAGAGGATATTATCAAGAAGAAGGCAAAGAAGCTGTAGAAATGAAGCCAGGCGACTGCATCAATATTCCGGCAGAAGTGAAACACTGGCATGGCGCCGCACCAGATGAATGGTTTAGCCATCTTGCAATAGAGGTTCCGGGCGAAAATGGTTCTAATGAACGGCTTGAACCAGTAAGTGATGAAGAATATGGGAAATTATAATAGGAAGGTGAATGAAATGTTTGATAGAAATATTGAATTGAATAATGGAGTAAAAATTCCACAGCTTGGTCTTGGAACCTGGTTTATTGATGATGATAAGGTTGCTGACGCTGTAAAAGCAGCGGTAGAGATTGGATATAGACATATTGATACTGCACAGGCATATGGTAATGAGCGTGGCGTGGGCAAAGGTTAATCAGTGCGAAGACAGATATGTAGAGGGAAATCGAGCATCATGGAAAGCTCTTGAGGATGTAACGGACGAATTGAAAGAATAGAATCAGATGGCGTGGATACAAGCTATGAACAACATTTACAATCGGGCGGAAGAGATTGTGATTCATTAGTTGGTTCTGTAATAAAAAGTAAAATAAGCAAGACTGGATGTTATTTATACATTATGTGAATTGGAACCAGCTCGGAAACGGGCTGGTTTCTTTATCGGCAAAATTGCCGCTAAAACTTATAACAAGGTTTTGCTTAAAAATGAGCAAAAAAGGAAAAGTATGCCTTGTAAAACAGATTTTTGATTTACAAGGATAGTTTGGTATTTAATTAAAGATAAATGATGCCGAAAACGGCAAAAACATAAGGCGTAAGCAAAGATGAATGTTTGATAATTTGCCGATAATGTGATATACTATATAAAAGTGTAAATTTTGATTTGAATTATAACGGAGGAGAACAGATGCGATACCTTTCAGTTACTGAAATAGCAAAAAAGTGGAATGTTTCAGAGCGCAGCGTCAGAAATTATTGTGCACAGGGACGTGTACCAGGTGCATTTCTTACCGGTAAGACTTGGAATATTCCTGAAAATGCAGAAAAACCGGAGCGCTCAAACAAAAAGAAAGAGCAGCCAGTTACTTTGCTGGATATTCTGCAGGAGCAGAAAGCAAGTAAGTATTCTGGCGGCATTTACCATAAAACACAGATTGATTTAACATACAACTCCAATCATATTGAGGGCAGCCGTCTGACCTATGATCAGACCAGATACATCTTTGAAACCAACACCATAGGCGTAGAAAACGAAGTGCTGAATGTGGATGATGTGATTGAAACAGCAAATCACTTCCGTTGCATTGATATGATTATTGATAATGCAAAAGCGGCTTTAACAGAAAAGTTTATTAAAGAACTACATTTGATTCTGAAAAATGGAACCAGTGATTCCAGAAAAGATTGGTTTGTTATTGGTGATTACAAGAAATTGCCGAACGAAGTTGGCGGAATGGAAACAGCACTTCCAGAAGAAGTTGCCGATAAAATGAAAGCTCTGTTGACTGAGTACAACGGAAAAGAAGAAAAGACTTTTGAGGATATTTTGGATTTTCATGTGAAGTTTGAACAGATCCATCCATTCCAGGACGGCAACGGTCGTGTAGGACGTCTGATTATGTTTAAAGAATGTTTGAAATACAATATTGTGCCGTTTATTATCGAAGATAATCTGAAAATGTTCTATTATCGTGGACTGAAAGAATGGAACAATGAAAAAGGTTATCTGACAGATACCTGTCTGACCGCACAGGATAAATATAAAGCATATTTGGATTATTTTAGAATTGTTTATTAAAAGCGATTTCTATAAGTCCTTTTCAAAGTGTCATCTCACACTTTGGTTTGAGGAAAATCATTAGATGAGAGGTACAGCAATGACTGGTGAAAAATTTACATTAATGCAGTATTCGGTTCACGCAATTCTTGGACTGATTGATGCAGAAGATTTTGTTATTCCTGAAATTCAGCGTCCATTTGTATGGAAGCGCAGTCAGGTTAGAGATTTAATAGATTCTTTATATAATGGCTATCCTACTGGCTACATTATTACTTGGAAGAATCCAGATGTAAAAACTAAAGATGGCGGTAAAGCGAATGGTAAAAAAGTGCTGATAGATGGTCAGCAACGAGTAACCGCTTTAATGGCCGCTATATCTGGGAGAGAAGTTCTGGATGATGATTTTAATAAGGAACGTATTAAAATTGCATTTAATCCTTTGGCAGAAGATGAAACAAAAAGATTTGCGGTACAAGATGCTTCTCATCTGAAAGATAAAAAATGATTTCCTGTTTGTGATTGTAAGAAACGAGCAGGGTTATTTCAAAGATCAGCAGATTTAGAGTAGTTCTTTTTTTTCTGAGAGAAAATTAAAAATCGTTTTTGGTTCTTCTGGAGAGTGATTATAGCGTTTGGGAAACATCCGGAGAAACTATTACCTCAGAGTGTCGTAAAGTCCTTTATCAAAGAAGGCTTTGAGATGCCCTTTCTTTTTTATGCAAATCTTTTCTCTTGTCTACATATATAAACCTAAGAAAAAGCTTGACGTTTAAATATTACAAGTGTAATATTTAAGAAAATATGAAAAAAGGAGAAATAAAACTATATGAGAAAAAAGAAAAGAAAAAAACACACGAAGATTATTACAAAAATAGTTTTATTTAGCGGTATATTGATTGGTGGTGGAATCGGTATTGTAACAATAATGAATTGTAATGTTCCTGAAAAAAGACTAATGGAATATATGAAATATATTGAAAAAGGGGAATATGAGCAAATGTATGCCATGCTGGATCAGAAAAAAAGCAGCATGAACAGTAAGGAAGAATTTATAGAACGAAATTCTAAAATATATGAAGGCATTGAGATGTCTGATCTGTCCATAACCGATATTACAGTAAAAAGACAAGAAAACGGAAATGCGGCAGTTTCCTATACAACAAATATGCAGACTGCTGCAGGAAATGTAGAATTTACCAACGATGCGGTATTTTCACATGATTGGACAGGATATCATTTAATCTGGCAGGATCAGTTGATTTTTCCAGAGTTATCTGCAACGGATAAAGTTCAGGTAACGTCAGAAGAGGCAAAGAGAGGAGATATTTTAGACAGAAATGGTCGTCAGTTGGCTGGAGAAGGAACTGCATCTTCGGTAGGAATTGTTCCGGGCAGGATGGAGAACAGAGAAGATACAATAAAAAAACTGGCAGAGTATCTTGGAATTGGAGCAGACGAAATTGAGGATAAGTTAAAAGCCGGTTGGGTAAAAGCAGATTCTTTTGTACCAGTAGCAACAATTCCTAAAATACAAGAGGTCGATCTTTTGACAGTGAATCCGGATAAAACTGTTCTGGAAGAAAAAGAAAAGCAGGACACATTATTGAAGATTCCAGGTATTATGTTATCTGATGTAAAAGTACGAACTTATTATCTAAAAGAAGCTGCCTCTCATCTGGTAGGGTATGTACAGGCGGTTACAGCCGAAGATTTGCAGGAACATAAAGGGGAAGGGTATCGTACAAACAGTGTGATTGGAAAGACTGGACTGGAAACGCTTTATGAAAAAGAACTAAAAGGAACAGATGGGTGTGAAATCTGTATTGTAGATGCAAATGGAAATAAAAAAAGTGTTATTGCATATGAGCCTAGAAAAGATGGAGAAGATATCCATACTACGATTGATGGTGATCTTCAAAGTACTCTTTATGAACAATTTAAAGAAGACAGAGGATGTTCTGTAGCTTTGAATCCTTATACAGGGGAAGTATTGGCGTTGGTAAGTACGCCATCTTATGATAATAATGATTTTGTACGTGGAATGGACAACAGCCAGTGGAGTGCATTAAATGAAAATGAAGACAGGCCTTTATACAACCGCTTTCGCCAGACATGGTGTCCTGGCTCAACTTTTAAACCTGTAATTGCTGCAATTGGATTAAAAGTGGGGGCATTTACTGCAAATGACGATTTTGGAAATGAGGGTCTGGCGTGGCAGAAAGATTCCTCGTGGGGAGATTATACAGTGACTACACTTCATGATTATGAACCTGTGATCTTGAAAAATGCGCTTATTTATTCAGATAATATTTATTTTGCAAAAGCAGCATTAAAAATTGGTGCGGATCAACTGATGCAGTCTCTAAATCAAATAGGATTTAATCAGGAACTTCCATTTGATATTAAAATGTCAGAGTCCCAATATTCTAATATGGACAAGATAGAAACAGAAATCCAGCTTGCTGACAGTGGGTATGGACAGGGACAGATTCTGGTAAATCCTTTGCATCTTGCAAGCATTTATACGGCTTTTCTAAATGATGGAAATATGATAAAGCCATATCTTCACGCGGATGGTGGAAGCACTTCCAGTGAAATCTGGATAAAAGATGCTTTTTCACCACAAATTGTTTCGGAGGTTATGGAGGGGTTAGAGGGTGTAGTGAATAACCCGGAAGGAACTGGTTATGGAGCATGCCGGGAAGACATTAGATTAGCAGGAAAAACCGGAACAGCGGAACTGAAAGCTACAAAAGAAGATACATCTGGAACAGAAATTGGCTGGTTTACAGTTTTTACTACAGATAGAGATACAAAGAATCCTATTTTGCTCATCAGTATGGTAGAGAATGTGAAAGATATTGGAGGAAGCGGTTATGTGGTGGAAAAGGATAAGGCGATACTGGATGAATATCTTGGTAATGAATAATTTTTACCTTTAAATATTACAAATGTAAGAGGAAAATGAT
The DNA here is from genome assembly GCF_027662325.1 of Blautia faecis. Classification (NCBI taxonomy): domain Bacteria; kingdom Bacillati; phylum Bacillota; class Clostridia; order Lachnospirales; family Lachnospiraceae; genus Blautia; species Blautia faecis. The sequence continues at coordinate 13,389 of NZ_JAQDKY010000038.1, forward strand.
ATGAAAAAAATTTGGAAAATATTTGTGGGAGTTATTTTTCTTGCTGTCTGTAGTGGATGTGGCATAAAGAAAGAGCAGAAAAAGACAATTGAAGATACGAAAGAAAAAATTTACAGAGAGTGTGAAATGCTAGCAGAAGGCTATCGGAACATATATGAGAATGCTGTGAAAGAAAATGCACTATATGAGCTGAGTACAATACAAAAAAGTATGGATTATTTTGGAAAATATGGATATGCAGTAATTGATTCCTACAATCAGCTGGATATGGTTCAAAGTATTAAAGTAGATGATTTTTTGAAAAAAGCAGAAAAAGAGAAGAATGGAAAAACTACTATATTTCAAGTTATAGCAGGGGATCATTTTATCCGGTATGATCTGAAAACCAAACAGGGGAAAATAGACGTTGAAGTAAGCTCCTTTAAATGGAAAGAGGACACTTGGCAGGAAACATATTATCATGAGTTTAGAGCTAATTCATGGAAATATACAGAAAACGGGCATTTCTTTATAGAAGAATATCATCCGGCAGGATATGATGGACCGTCTGGATATCGGGACTTTCGGGTAGCACCGTTAAATAAAAAATGTCGGGAGTTGAATCGAAAATATATACTTCCTTTTGGATATACACTTAATAAATTGTTTACTTCTAATTGGAGTGAAAAAAATTATGATGGAATAAATTTTTATGATGTTTTTGATCGTTTACTTTCAATGGAAGAAAAAACTGATGAATTTAAGGAAGGAAAGACTTATGAAATCCCAAAAGAATCATTTGAAACGATATTTCAAAAATATTTTAATATAAGCGCAGAGATACTGCAGACAGGAACGGTATTTCACACAGAAATACAGACATATCGGTATCGAACCAGAGGAATCGTATATGATTTTGCTCCCACACCATATATTCCATATCCGGAAGTTGTTTCCTACATAGAAAATCAAGATGGAACAATAACACTGGAAGTAAATGCGGTATGGCCACAAAAAGAATTAGATCAGGCGTTTTGTCATAGCGTAACCATTCGGCTGTTAGATAAAGATAGATTTCAATATGTATCCAATTATGTATCAAGGTCAGAAATAGAGGTTACCTGGTATACGGAAAGATTATCAGACGAAAAGTGGGAGGAATGTTATGGAGATAATTGATATGAGTACAAAAAGAAAACTGAAAAAGATGGTGAGTGTTTTATTCATTTTGGGATGCTTTTTCATAGGAAATACAAAATGTAAAGGGGCTGATTTAGAATATATTTCACAGGAAACTGCGAATTATGCTGTACAAGAAAGAGGATATGATTTGCCAGTAGATGAAGTCGTGAAAGAAGAAGCTATTGAAGATTGTAAGAATGTTATGAATCAGATGAAAGCCATTTATCAAAAGGCGGATAAAGGAACTTCATCGAATGTAGTAGTTTCTGAGACAGTAATGGAAGAAATGCAGGAAGTATTAAAGGAAAAAAATGTCCCTGTTATTACATCAGCGCCGTATTCAAATATGGCTAATTATTCTAAAATGGAAGAATTTCTTTTCAAGGCAGAACAGGATCTGCCAGGAGATATCGTCTTATATAGGATTAACAGGGATGGTGGGATAGAAAGACTCAAATTCAATTATGATGGGACAGATATGTATTTGTTGGCTGTGAAAGTTGTTTGGGGTATGAACGACAATCCATCTATTGTATATGTTTCGTATACAAGGATAGAAGAATGGAAATATACAGAAAAAGGCTGGTTTGGTTATACGCTATGTGTTCCAAAATATCCGGAAGTATCAGAAGCGGTTGATGGCAGTTCTATGATAAGAATTAAACCTTTAAGTGATGAATGCAGGGAAGTTTCAAAGAGGTGTGTGTATTTGCTTGGATATCAGGGGAATAATCTTTTATGTTCTGATTGGGATAGATCTGATATGGAAGGGTTAGATTATAATGGTTTATATGAATATTTATATCGAATGAAATACGGGGAGAGATATGAGTTTTCAGGTAACTCAAGTGGAATTCCGGCAGAAGAGTTTGAAAATCTGATAATGGAGTTTTTGCCGATAACAGCGGAGCAAATTAAAAAATGGGCAGTATTTGATTCGGAACATCAAACTTATGACTGGGAACGATTAGGTTGTTTAAATTATAGCCCTACTCATTTTGGAACATCTTTACCGGAGGTCGTTGAAATAAGAGATAGCGGAGAGGGAAACAATGTGCTGGTTGTTGATGCTGTATGTGATACATTTATATGTAATGATGCCGTTATTACAAGTGAGCTGACTGTTAAGTTCAACGATGATAAGAGTTTTAAATATATGGGGAATAAAATTCTGAATAATGGTACGAAAGAAGTTCCCAAATATCAATATAGAATAAAAAGAAAGAACTGATAACAACTATCAGCCCTTTCATATTTGTTAATTCCATATATGTAATTTTTTTAAGATATTAGAAGTGATTTCAAATGCTTTTTTTCCAGTTGCATTAGAATCACTTTGGATATTGGTTGCAAAATAATAGCTGTTATCGGAAGTTTCTACATATCCGATAAACCAGCCGTTGATATCCTGTCCGTTGACACGACCGGTTCCAGTTTTTCCGTAGAAATTACCATTAGGTGTACTGGCAATTTTTATAGCATTTTTAACAGAAAATACATTTTGGGAATTTAGATGGAATTCATTTGTGTTAAATTTTTTCAATAATGTTACTTGCTCTAAAGGCGAGATTTTTAATGAAAAATCGGACCAGTATAAATCCAGATTTGAACTGGTTGTCTGGTTTCCATATTCTATTTTATTCAAAAATTCCTGGACTCTGTTAATTCCGAGCTGCGAATCAATTGCCTGGAAATACCAGTTAACGGAATTTTGCATAGCAGAGTTTAAATCCTGATCAGCTTCCCAGGATGGAAAAGGAAAGGCATCACCATTCCATGTCATGGAAGAGTGTTCTGGTGTGATGATTCCGGATTCCAACCCTAATAATGCATCGTATATTTTGTAGGTAGACTCTGGCGGAATACGTTTGGTGGCTTCTTCAAGATCGTATATTTTCCAGGAATCCAAATTATTGTCATACAAAACAAATGATCCATCATATGTTCCAAATGTTTCGGATATATCTAACAGGGAGATATTTTTGTCTGTATCACTAAAATGATATACGCTTTGAGTAGAGGCATCAATGGATAAAATGGGTGTACATCCAATAAAAACAGCACTAATGACCAGATAAATTATCAATGCTCTCATTTTTTGATAAAGAGTTTCTTTCCTAAAAACGGCGATGTTGAGAATACGTCGTTTCATCTGCCTGAAATTTCCGGACATTCCAACTGCCAGTGGAGAGGAAAAAGAGGATATTTTTTCTGCAAAATTAATCAGTGTAGTTCCATAAGCTTGGTATTCATCAGCAGAAATCATCTGCAATACAGCAGAATCACAGGCTATTTCACGGTCACAGAGAATTTCTTTTAAAGTGTACCACACAAAAGGGTTAAACCAGTAGAGTATATTACTTATGACCATGAGGAAGCCAATAAATGTATCTTTGTGACGGTAATGCTGTAATTCGTGTAGCAGCATAAAACGCATATCATCAGGATTCAGTTCGGAAATTAAATGGATGGGAATGTAAATTCTGGGATGTATTATTCCGATTAAAACTGGTGATTTTAAAAATGCAGTACTGTAGACTGATACTGGGTGAGAGATTTTAAGTTCCTTTAAACAATTGTAATAAATAGTTTTTACCTGCTGATTTTGAAGCGGGAGAGCAGATCTTTTTATGGAACGTACATAGTTTAATGAATGAAGGGTGAGGACTGACATAATCATAACACCCGTTATCCATATTAGAAAGAGTATGGTATTCAAGCCTCCAGAAAATTGACTACTGATGGAAACTGAAAAATCATTCACCTGGTTTAACAAAATATTTTGTGTATTACTGGTAAGTTCGGATAGCGTGTCGGTACCAGAGTTAAGTCCTGAGTCAGTTTGAAAAAAATGTAACCATGAAAAAAGTTGTGAGCCATGAATCTGTACAGGAAAAAATGGCACGGCAAGTAGTAAAAATAAAAGAAAACAGAGATGGTACTGTGTAGCCGCAGATAAATATTTTTTCAGAAGTTTTTTTGTTCCGATTATTACAAGTGTAAAAATACATATGAAGATATTACTGATTAAAAAGTGGATAATCCAGTTGCTCATTCAAAACCTCCTATTTCTGATGTTTTGATAATAAATGGCGTAAGTTATCAATTTCTGTTGAAGAGAGCTTATCGTCTTCAAGGTAAGAAGCCAGCATAGAAGAAAGATTTCCATTATAATATCGCTTTAAAAAAGAATTGATTTCCTGGCGTATATATTCATCTTCTTGGACTAATGGAGTATAGACAAATACCCGGCTTTGTTTTTCGTAGGAAAGAGCTTTTTTGGAAACAAGTCTCTTGATAAGAGTTTGAATTGTTTTTGGACTCCAGCTGGTAGTTAGAGTAAGTTTTTCTGTAATTTCATTTGTATTGATGGGAGCATATTTCCATACAATTTTCATAACTTCAAATTCGGCTTCTGAAATTTGGGGTAGTGACATAATAAAATCCTCCTGCTAAATCCTACATATGTAATAAATATATTATATTACTTGTAGAAGAAAAAAGTCAAATGGCAGATGATATATAGAATATAAAATTAATAATGTAGAGGCAATAAAGGTGAAAAAGATAGAAATTATTGAGAGAATCACAGATGCTAATGGAAGCATAAGTGAAAACATATTGACTAGCTGGGAACATAAAAACCAATTCATACCGGAAATTATAAGGTTTGGAGAATTAAAAATATATCTACAGGAACGAATTGTTAAAAAGAATGATAGTGATGTTCATCTTTCAAAATATGAATATGATATTTTACTTCTTTTAGCGAAAAGTCCAGGTAGAATATTTGGAAAAGAAATGGTTTATGATCTGGTATGGAATGAACCTTATTCCGGTGATTATAATGTGGTTATGCGACATATCTGCAATATCAGAGAAAAAATAGAAGATGATCCTGGACAACCATTATATATACAAACAGTACGAGGTGTAGGATATCGGTTTAACGGGAATTTAGGCAGCGAGTGAAATCGCTGCCTATTATTATGGTTTTACAAAGAAGGAAGTTTGTTATGGGAAGATTTTTCTATTTCAGGATCATCCGGTTTTAGATACTTGGACAAGTTTTGATGTATCAATTCCAACTCTTTCATTTCTTTCCGAAAGGAAACATATTGAGTATTTATTGACTTCTTTCTGGAAATAAGCTCTGAAATTTGAGCTTGTAACTTATTGGTATTGAGCTGTTTCAGGTCTATACCATTTTCCTGTAAAATATGCTCGGCACCAGCGAAAAGGATAATTTGAGATTCATATTTACGGAAATAACGATCTGGATCTTTGGAACTTTTATAATGGTCGTCATAAATTTTATTTTTTTGATATTGTTCGGCATATTTTAGCATTTCTCGAAGATGGTGTATCTGAGACTCGAGAGAAACAACAGAGGTATTTACCTCTTTTTGCTGCATATGTAACAAGGCTATGCGGTCTTCAAGTTCTGAAAAATTATGTAGGTTATGTGTGAGCATCTTGTTATATTCAGCAGAGACAATTTTTAAATTTTCTTTATTTGCCCATTTCTGAAGCCCAATGTTTCCTGCTATATTGGGAGCATTGGTATCTATTAATTTGTTATGAACAGAAGGAAAAATAGCTTTTTGACGTTTATTTTCAATGCGTTCTTTGATACGTTCTTTAGTAAAATTTTTTCCTAAAGATTTAGCACTTCCACGCACTGGACGGGACATATCGGGAGAACGAAAGGTAATGTATTTTCTGCTGTTTTCCCCAAATTCTGCGTTTTTTATTTCATATCCTTTAGCTTCCATAAATGCAAGAAATTCTGAGTAAGTGGAAACGATTCGGATTGTCTGGTTGATATCTTTTCGCAGCTGCGCTTTTTTACTGGATTCAGATTTATTTGCAGCCCATTCATTGTATTTCATTCCTTTTTTACCATCTGGCATAATTGTGGACAGGTTATGTTCCTGGCATAAAGTGTCGCTGAGATTTCGTATTTTCCAGTAATTCTTTTTACAGTCATGATAATGAGAAAAAGTGATATTATCTGCAGAACAGAAAATTAAATGGTTATGTACATGACCTTTATCAATATGTGTTGTCAGGACATAGGAGTATTTTCCATCCAGTAAGCGATCCGCAAGTTCTTTGCCTATTTGATGGGCTTCCTCATAGGAAACTTCATCAGGGGAAAATGCCTGAATCAGATGAAATGCCTTATTTGTATTGTGCGGATCTCTGCAATCATGTGTATGATCCAAAGTGTATTTAAAATCAAGAGCGGCTGTTTCGGGAGAGCAGGCAAAGGAAGAAATATATAGATTCTGGTCTGTTTTATCTGGATTACAGATGTATTCTATTGCTTTATCAACGGTTGTTTTGATACCATGGATTTTTGTAACTGCCATATTTTTTCCATTAACTCCTTTATATCGTCCAGGTCCTTTGGGTAAACTGTATTGGTACTGTTTATACGATGGGTGATCTGATTCAAATTGCTGCTGATATTGCCCAGCAGGGTATTCATTTTTCGGATATGAGAGTAGTCTACTTCATATACAAATCCATATAAGATCATTTTCCGTAGAAAGGCAGATTTGCTTTTCATCCTGGAAAGACGATATTTTTCTTCTAAAATGTATTGTTCGTCATCATTCAAATAAAATTGTACGGGATGAATTCTGGTACGTTTGCTCATTGAAATCCTCCAATTCGTTTTTTCTATAAAAAAGAGTACAAAAAAACTGTCTAACCAGTTCGGCTATGACAGTTATGGTACTTGGTTTTTTGTTGGTTTGGACAGATGTATCTGTAAGTTATTTTAACAGGACTGGGTAAAAGCGTCAAATTAAGAAATTATAAAATATGAGAGGGCCAGGGATACTCCCTGATACATTTTGGTAGAATGAACCGGAAAGGGAATTTGACAAAATGAGCCAGTTGTCATGACACTGGCAGTGCTTGCTTCTTTTGGGGTGTAGCCTGCAAAGCAGGCTATGCAAAAGCTATAAAACATAAATGGAACTGTGAGAAGTGGTTGAGAATATAATCCTGATAGCGTATAATCAGAGCAAGAAATCGTAAGTGAGGGATAAATTTGAAACGTGAGGAAATTTTTCAATATGTGAAAGAGCAATATGGAACGGAACCGGAATATTTATGGAAAAAAGATCCTGATTCTGCGGTGCTTCGACATAAAAATGGAAAATGGTATGCTATAATTATGGCAGTGGAAAAGAAAATACTGGGATTAGAAGAAGATGGAAACATTGACATCCTGGATGTAAAATGTGATCCTGATCTGGTTGGGATGATTATTCAAACGTATGGATTTTTACCGGGGTATCATATGAATAAGCAACACTGGATTACGATTCTTTTGGATGAATCTGTTAGTGAAGCTAAGACGCTAGATTTTCTGGATATGAGTTATGATTTAATTGACAGTGGGAAGTAATAAAAAAGGAAGCCTTTCAGAAAAATCTCTGATCGGCTCCCAGGTACTTATTCTGGATATGTATAAGTTGATCTTTGCAACAGGATATTTTCCCAATCTCGTTCATGGCGCAACACTCGGAGAATATGAATCTCTTTTGTTTCTTCCATTATAATATAAAAAATAATAGATGGCGGAAAAGATCTTTTATGTATGGAATATCCTCTGTACAGAATTTGAGTTCGGGGAAAGGCAGTACTGAACTGGCCTAAATTCTGCATTTGTTCTTTCAGATCAGATTGAAAACGGTCAGCACGTTGCTGGCCGAATTCTTCTTCAATATAATCTGCAATGTCTGTGACATCGTAAATTGCTTCCCAGGTTAAAATAATTTTATATTCTTGCATTTCTTCGTGCATCCCTTAATTCTGTGATTTTGCGAAAAGCATCTTCCAGTGGCAATTCACGACCAGCTTCCATATCATCAATTCCCCGGTCTAACATGCGGAGAAGATGATTGTTTTCCTGGTTTTTATCGGTTGTAGGGACTTTTTTTGTTAATTCCATGAAATCACTCCAATCATACGGTTTATAAATAGTGTATGTTGTTCAGAAGTATCTATCCATAGTTTAGCATAGAATGGGCAGCAATACAATTGAATTATTTTGCAGGAGCGTCCGTCAGACCAAGAAGATATTCGCAGGAAACATTAAATACTTCGGCCAGTGCGACAACTTCGTAGTCGGGAACGAAACGTGTGCCTTGTTCAATTCGCAGGATTGCCAGATCATTAAAATCATATCCTGCAAGTTGTAATTTGGCAGCGAGTGTTTTCTGAGTAAGATTATGAGCCTTTCGTAATTCTTTTACCCGTTGTCCTATTCTGTTTTTACTGTTCGTTTTTTTATCCCAATAAATAATCATTCTGATCCTCAAAAGTTTCTAAAGATGAAGTATTATTATTGATTTTAAGGAAAAATATTGTTATTATACTTCTAAAGATGAAGTTTTTGGAAAGTTTATTTGATTTTTGAAATAAGAAAATGATAATGCTGCCTGTAATGAGAAATAATTCTAATGAGAGGTGGAAAGAAGATGAATGAATTTTATGAAGCAGTATCGAATTTATTTGAGGAATTGCGCTGTGACTCCGGAGAAAGAGAATATACAGTACAGCCGGAAGAATGGAAAGAAGCAGAGAAGAATTTGAAACAAATACAAAAGAAGCTGCCACTACATCTGGAAAAAATCCCAGAGCGTGAGCAGAATTTCTGGAATAAATATCTGGATCAGTTAGAACATTTCCATTATGAGGAGGAGCAGCGGGCTTATTATCAGGGAATGATGGACGTAGTTGAGTTTCTTATTAACATAGGGGCAATAAAGAAATCCACAAATGTTAAGAGAATGATAGAAAAATATGCACGTTAAGAGTGGCGGTATGGGAAACCATACCGCTTCTTCAGAATAATTCAGATAGAATTCAAATGAATTTCAGGGATGAGAAAAAATATGGAGGAATCTGCAAATGAAAAAAAGTAAAAAACAGAAATGCGCATTTGATTTGCTGCCATTCCATGTTATTGAGGCAGCATCAACTGGTGATACTGAGGCAATCCAGGCAGTGTTGAAGCATTATGAAGGGTACATAACAGTTTTGGCTACCAGAAAAATGTTTGACGAATTTGGACAGGTGCATTACTGTGTAGATGAAACTCTGCGTCAACGCCTGGAAGCAAAACTGATTACTAAGACCTTGGGATTTGATACGAAATCATATGTAAGGAAAAGTAATCAGTAAAGGGAGTATTTAATATAGATTCCTTTTCCCCTTCAGGAATTTTTGTACCTTGAAAATTGTATATTGTTTTACATACAGGACGTGAAGATATGTAGAGCCACTAGGTAAATCCGCCATGATATATCTGCTCTGTTAATGGAGTAAATACGAGGAAATGCTGAAATATAACATTGAAGTAAAGGTATGGAGCGAGAAGAATTTGACAAAATGTGCAGCAGCTGCACAGGGCGACGAAGCATATCTGTGATAATGATACTTCCAGAAAAAATCTGGTCATATTTAATGACGGTGCAAAACCGATGTGGGCAGAGTACTGAACTGCCACCTGTATTGTAATTTTATCTGCCGATGACAGTGTATAAAATTGTAAATTGTCATGGGCAGATAAAAATGTTTTGTCCAAAGAGAAAAGGAGGAGAGAAGAGTGGCGATTAAAATTGAAAAAGGTAAGATTCCAATTTGGGAAAAATATATGCTTACGGTGGATGAAGCAGTGCAATATTTTGGAATAGGTGAAAAGAAAATAAGGATGCTTATTTCGGAACATCTAAATTCAGAATGTTGCTTTACAGTCCAGGTGGGGTGTAAGTCATTGATTAACCGTAAGAAATTTGAGGCCTTTCTGGATCAGACTACGTCTTTGTAAAAAATATACGAACAATTTAGCGCTTTAAAGTGGAAATGTTAGCCCTGGTATGATATAATTCCTATATCGTGCTAGAGCCTGTTTGAAAAATCATTCCCGCAATCTGCACGCCCCACTTTGCGGGAGATTTCACCCGAATTCGGTTGCCGTACCCCGCTACGGCGCCCTCATCCGAGCGAAATCTCCCACAAATTGTGACGCACATCTTGCAGAAAGCCTTTTTCAAACACGCTCTAGGAAGAGATGAATAGGATTGCAAAACCGGCATAGTATGATAAAATAATAGAAAAAAATTAAAAATAATCTGATTATAAGGTTCTTAGGAAGCCTGTTTTCCAGGCTGGTTATTACTAAGAAGTTACTAAATTTGGATAAGAAAATATACGAATTTATGCTGTGATATACAGGAAAATGACAGGATTGAAGATTATCGGAAAATGCCTGTAAACAGCGTGAATACAGCATTTCAAGGAGTTTTAAGCAATGATAAGAGTGTTATTTGTCTGCCACGGCAATATCTGCCGCAGCCCAATTTCTGAATTCGTTATGAAGGATATGGTTACGAAACGAGGCATCAAGGCTAAATTTTACATTGCGTCTGCAGCCACTAGTACAGAGGAAATCTGGAATGGAATCGGGAATCCGGTTTATCCGCCGGCAAAGCGGGAATTGGCAAAGCATGGGATTTCCTGCGAGGGGAAAAGAGCGGTACAGATCACCAAAGCAGATTATGGAAAATATGATTATATTCTGGGAATGGAAGAGAGAAACATTCGGAATATCTTGCGAATTGTAGGAAAGGATCCGGAAGGGAAAGTGAAGCTCTTACTGGATTATTCAGATAATCCCAGAGATATTGCTGATCCGTGGTATACGGGGGATTTTGAATCTACTTATAGAGATGTAGTAGAAGGCTGCGAAGGATTTCTTGCGTATCTGGAGAAAAATGAGAAGATATAGGTTGGAAGAGTATACGCAATATGATAAACGTAATGATGAAATAAAAATAGTAAAAACAAAAAAACAATGCAAAAATGTGCATTTTGAACATTTTCTATTCCCTATTCTAGTGACAATTTTATTCAACAGGGCTACAATAACCTCAATCTAAGAATTTCGCAATGACGCTCTAATGCAATAAAAATATCATTAGAAAACACGTCTCATAAAATGTCAGAGGCGTGTTTTCTATATGATAAAACTTTAACAAAAATACAAAAAAACGGAAAATTGTGTTGATTTTATCCCTCAGATATGTATAATATAGGATAAGGAAAAAGGGAATCAATCCGGTTCCATTCCTTTGGTTTTGTACCATAGAGGCTGTGACCGCAGATAATATTCTTTGATATGTATTACGGTGAGATGCGGACTGAAGCTATAAATCTGCATTCGCAGATGAATTCCATTTTAGAGAAAAGAGGTTAAGTGTAAGATGGCAAAAATCGATTTAACAAAGTATGGTATTACCGGAACTACAGAAATTGTTTACAACCCCTCTTATGAAATGTTATTTGAAGAGGAGACCAAACCAGGTCTTGAGGGCTTTGAAAAAGGACGGGTCAGCGAGCTTGGCGCTGTTAACGTTATGACAGGTATTTATACCGGACGTTCTCCTAAAGACAAATATATCGTAATGGATGAGAATTCTAAAGACACCGTATGGTGGACATCTGACGAATATAAGAATGATAACCATCCTGCATCACAGGAAGCATGGGAAGCAGTGAAAGAGATCGCTAAGAAAGAGCTCTCCGACAAGAGACTTTTCGTAGTTGATGCATTCTGCGGTGCTAACAAAGATACCCGTATGGCAATCCGTTTCATCGTTGAGGTTGCTTGGCAGGCACACTTTGTAACAAACATGTTCATCCAGCCTACAGAAGAAGAACTGAAAGACTTCGAGCCAGATTTCGTTGTTTACAACGCTTCCAAGGCTAAAGTAGAGAACTACAAAGAATTAGGTCTTAACTCTGAGACAGCTGTAATGTTCAACATTACAAGCCGCGAGCAGGTTATTGTCAATACATGGTATGGCGGAGAGATGAAGAAAGGTATGTTCTCCATGATGAACTACTATCTGCCGCTTAAGGGCATCGCTTCCATGCACTGCTCTGCAAATACAGATATGAACGGTGAGAACACCGCTATCTTCTTCGGCCTTTCAGGAACAGGTAAGACTACACTTTCCACAGATCCTAAGAGACTCCTTATCGGTGATGATGAGCACGGCTGGGACGACAACGGAGTGTTCAACTTCGAGGGCGGCTGCTATGCTAAGGTTATCAACCTTGACAAGGATTCTGAGCCGGATATTTACAATGCAATCAAGAGAAATGCTCTTCTTGAGAACGTTACACTTGACGCAGAAGGAAAGATTGATTTCGCTGATAAGAGCGTTACAGAGAACACTCGTGTATCTTATCCGATCAACCACATTGAGAAAATCGTTCGCCCGATTTCTTCCGCACCGGCTGCTAAGAATGTTATCTTCCTTTCCGCAGATGCATTCGGAGTACTTCCTCCAGTATCTATCCTGACACCAGAGCAGACTCAGTACTACTTCCTGTCTGGATTCACAGCTAAACTTGCTGGTACAGAGCGTGGAATCACAGAGCCTACACCTACATTCTCAGCTTGTTTCGGACAGGCATTCCTTGAACTGCATCCGACAAAATACGCTGAAGAGCTGGTTAAGAAAATGGAGAAGAGCGGAGCAAAAGCATACCTGGTTAATACAGGATGGAATGGAACAGGAAAACGTATCTCCATCAAAGATACTCGTGGTATTATCGATGCAATCCTCAGCGGCGCTATCTTAACAGCACCGACTAAGAAGATTCCATTCTTTAACTTTGAGGTTCCTACAGAGCTTACAGGCGTTGACACAGGTATCCTTGATCCTCGTGACACATACGCTGATGCTTCTGAGTGGGAAGTTAAAGCAAAAGATCTTGCAGATCGTTTCGTTAAGAACTTCAAGAAATATGAAGGAAATGCAGCTGGTAAAGCACTTGTTGCAGCTGGTCCTCAGGCATAATCATTTAAGATTATTTATGGGTCTGCCGTATTTACGGCAGGCCCTTTGTTGTTTATACTGGCAATATTTATAAAATGTTTTCTATGAATAAAGAAAACAACCATCACAGCTTGTTGCTATTCACTGTTAACGTCTCGCGAGGAGTTTTTTTGGTGAACAAAGTTTAAAGCAAATACGAGAATTACAGCGCGAAATCATGTGAACATGATTTCTGTGCATCGCGAAGCGTGCTGCTGTGAAGGTCGTGAACAGTAATAACAGCTTTTATTGCAAGGGAAAATTGTCGATAGAAAATCCTTTACAAACACATTCATATCTTATATACTATCCATACAGCAACTCAAATGGAAGCCTTATCTATTTCTAAATATCTGCTTCCATCTTTTATTTCAAATACGGATCATTTGCAGTGCACAGCAAGGTCAGTATTCGTTAGGGCATTTCGCCCGTTTTTATCAAGAAAGGAATTATATATGAGCAGAGAGTATGAGGTATTTGTGGAGAGTCTGCGCCAATCTCTAATGGAACGGCTTGGACTTAATGAGAAACAGATTTACTTTGAAGAACGGGACGAAAATGGCATGACACCAAACGGCGACCGGCTGTTTGTAGAGTGCAATGCGTCTTCAGTGGGAAAAGAAGTCTGCGGAATTCACACGGAAGAGCTTTTTGAGGATTATGAGGATGGTGTTTCACTGGAACAGATTGCAAAAACAGTGGAAAGTGAAATACGTAAATTAAAAACAGCTGGATTTTTTGAGAAAACCAAAAATCTGAATAACTATGAAAAGGTGAAAAATGATCTTTTTATCCGAGCACTTAATGTAGAACGCCATGAACGGGAACTGTCGAAGGCAGTATACCGTGTAGTGGGCGATATTGCACTTGTGCTATACATGCAGGTGGGAAATTTGGATGGCCGGATCAGCAGCATGAAAATACGCATGGATAACATAAAAGAATGGGGAAAGGATGAAAAGACAGTTTTTGACGCAGCTCTTCTAAACACGTATTTTATTTCGCCGCCTAGAATTTTTTATTGGGAAAAACTGGTCTACAATCCAGATTATGATGGAGAATGCTTCATGGATCTGAACCATGAATTCTATCTGACAAGGGACAGCATCGGAAGCTGTCTGAGCACTGCCAGAAGGACAAACGGAGCCGTTGCAATATTCTTGCCAGGCGTGGCCAAAAGGCTTGCAGATCTGATGGATGCAGATTTCTATATGGTTTTTACGAGCATTCATGAGGTGATGATCCACAACGCTGATCATTCCTATCCGGAGGATCTTGAAAATGTTTTGAGAGAAACTTTGCGGGAGGCAACTCCGAAAGAAGATTTTCTCACGGACAAAATATACAGATATTGTAGAGAGACCGGAGATTTTCTGATGTATAAAGGCACCGTATTTATTGATTTAAACAAGTTGAAATCTGACAGTGAAGAGAACGGATAAACAGATAGAAACAAGTGTAGTTACGTCATTTTCGGACTTTTTGTACAATGGGTGTTTTCGGCAGAAATTTTGATTGCAAAAAAGAACTGCAGTCAGATTGTAAACCAATCTGCTGCAGTTTCTAAAAACCAAATTATGAATTTCTATCCGAGAATTGCGGAATCGTTGGAGAACTCTTCTCCGCTGGCTTCCTCAAATTTATCAAGAAGCTGTTTTACGGTAAGCTTTTTCTTTTCTTCTCCTTGGATATCAAGAATGATTTTTCCGTTCATCATCATGATCAGGCGGTTGCCGTGAGCAATGGCGTCCTTCATGTTATGTGTGATCATCAGTGTAGTAAGGTGATCGCGGTTGACAATCCTGTCTGTGATATCCAGCACCTTGGCAGCTGTTTTGGGGTCAAGGGCTGCGGTATGCTCATCAAGAAGGAGAAGCTTTGGCTTCTGAAGGGTTGCCATGAGAAGCGTAAGTGCCTGTCTCTGACCTCCGGAAAGAAGACCTACCTTAGAGGTAAGACGATCCTCAAGACCAAGATTCAGGATCTTCAGAAGCTCTTTGTACTCTTCACGTTCGGCTTTTGTAATACCAGAACGAAGAAATCTTGTTTTTCCGCGGCGTTTTGCAAGAGCAAGGTTTTCTTCAATACCCATGGTAGCAGCAGTTCCGGTCATGGGATCCTGGAATACACGTCCCAGATAAGCTGCTCGCTTGTACTCGGAAAGTTTGGTGACATCTGTTCCGTCAATGATGATCTGTCCCTCGTCTACTGGCCATACACCGGCAACTGCGTTCAGCATTGTGGATTTTCCGGCACCATTGCCGCCGATGACAGTAACAAAGTCGCCTTCATTTAATTTCAGGGAAAGCCCGTTCAGAGCCACCTTTTCGTTGATGGTTCCTGGATTAAAGGTTTTATATATGTTTTTGATCTCAAGCATTGTTCTTACCTCCGCGTTTTGCTGGTTTTGCGAAATATTTTCCCTTCCAGTAAGGCACTGCCAGGAAGACAGCAACTACAAGTGCAGACAGCATTTTCAGAAGGTCAGTGTCGATACCCATCCAGATAACAGTCTGGAGAACCAGATAGTAGAGAATGGAACCAAATGCTACGGCCAGAAGACGGAGCGCGAAATTGCGGAAAATACGGCTGAAAATCGCTTCGCCGATAATAACAGCAGCAAGTCCGATTACGATAGCACCACGTCCCATATTGACGTCTGCAAATCCCTGATACTGTGCAAGCAAGGCGCTGGAAAGAGCAACAAGTCCGTTGGAAATCATAAGTCCAAGTACTTTGCAAAAATCAGTGTTGATACCCTGTGCACGGGACATGTTTGGATTGCATCCGGTAGCACGGAGGGAACATCCAAGCTCTGTTCCGAAAAACCAGTAAAGAACTGCGATGATCACAACAATAAATAAAGCGACGATAAGAATTGTGTTCTGAGTGATCGGTACATTTTTTATACGGCGTAAGGAAATCAGGATCGGGTATTTATCAACGTTGATAGCCTGGTTTGCTTTTCCCATGATTTTCAGGTTAACAGAGTACAGGGAAAGCTGTGTCAGGATTCCGGCAAGGATGGCCGGGATTCCCATAAAGGTATGGAAAATACCGGTAACAAGACCAGCTGTCATACCAGCCAAAGTGGCAACTAAAAGAGATACCCATACGTTATGTCCGCTGGTCATCATCATGACGCAGACAGCACCTCCGGTACACATGGTACCGTCTACGGTCAGATCGGCGATGTCAAGGACACGGAATGTAAGATATACGCCAATAGCCATAATACCCCAGATCAGACCCTGGGCAGCGGCACCCGGAAGTGCCATGATTAAGTTTGCAATTTGCATGTCTTTATCCTCCTGCATGCGTGATTTGTTTGCTGGAGCGTGTTTGAAAAAACATTTTCGCAATTTGTACGCCCCACTGTGCGGTATATTTTGCCTGAATTCGGTTGTCGTAGCCCGTTACGACGACCTCACCCGGACAAAATCTTCCACAAATTGTGACACACATCTTGCAGAAAGCCTTTTACAAATACACTCTGGTGTTCACTGTGTGAACATCAACATTTGTTTTGTGGACAAATGTTTGAAAAAGACAGTTACTGGAATCTTTATAGTGTTTTGTATGTGGAGTAACTGGCTTTTTGTTATTTGCGTAAACAGAAATATTCATTTTGGAAGAAATGCTATTTTATGCATAATTATGCATAAAATATACTTAAAAATACATTCCTTCAGAAACGACACAAACAGCGAGAGAGGCTTCCCTTCCCGCTGTCTGTGTTGATTACTGTCAGAGTCTTTTGACAAGCTCTAAAAGCAACTGAATGTCTAAATTAACTGTCAAACAAATATGAAAATTTTTATTGTGCATTACTGCATATGTTATAAACCAGTAATTATTCTGCGTCAGCACCGATTGCAACATAGTCATCCGGAACTTCAATTCCCAGCTCAGCACAGATGTCTGCATTGTATTCTTTTGTGAAGTTTGGTGCATATTCGATTGGCATTGTAGAGATATCTTCACCATCTTTCAGAATTTTAACTGCCATTTCACCAGTTGCTTTTCCAAGATCATAGTAGCTGATGGAAAGTGTAGCAACACCGCATCCGGAGCAGATTCCTTCTTCACCTGCGATTACCGGAACCTTTGCCGGAAGGCAGATGTTGTTGATCAGCTCTGTGTTGGAAGCTGCTGTGTTATCGGTAGGAACATAGATAACGTCACTGTCTGCAACTGCATTTGTTACAACAGAAGAAATATCGTTGGAGTCAGAGAATGCGTAGTATTCGCAAGTGTATCCAAGATCTTCAAGAGCTGCCTTCACCGTATCAACCTGATACTGGGAGTTTGGTTCTGCGGAGCAGTACAGAAGTCCTACAGTCTTAGCATCCGGGAAAAGTTCATTCAGCATTGCTGCCTGCTGGTCGAGAGGAGCAAGGTCTGAGGTACCGGAAATATTGCCGCCTACAGTACCATCAAAATCTGTAAGGTCAAGAGCTACGCCATACTCTGTAACTGCAGTTCCAAGAATCGGGATATCGCTTGTTCCGGCAGCAGCTGCCTGAAGAGAAGCAGTAGCATTTGCAAGGATAAGGTCTACGTTACTGGATACGAAGTTGTTGATGATCGTACTACATGTTGCGGAATCACCCTGTGCATTCTGCTCATCAAATGTTACGTTTTCTTCGCCAAGACCTTCTTTTACTGCATCTTCAAATCCCTGTGTTGCTGCATCCAGTGCTTCGTGCTGAACTAACTGGCAGATACCAATATTGTACGTTTTCTGCTCTTCAGCGTGTACGGTTACTGTACCTGCAAGACCTGCTACCATAGCTCCGGTCAGAATTACTGACAAAACCTTTCTTTTCATATTTTATTTCCTCCTTAAAAGTGTTTTCGTGTTTTAAAGTGCTTTTTCTGCTTTAAAGTATTGCCTGCACAAAATAATACCGCTTTAAAGCGTAAAAGTCAAGTCGCTTTTGTAATTTTTTCACATATCCTAATAGAGAAATAGTATTTGAAAAGGAAATTTTGACATGCCATATTCTATTATGATTGACGCCGGGCATGGCGGCAACGATCCGGGAGCGGTATATAAAGGGCGCAGGGAGAAAGATGACAATCTTGCTCTTGCTATGGAGGTTGGAAGAATTCTGTCTGAAAACGGAGTTGATGTTTTATATACAAGAACTACAGATGATTACATTTCTCCTTTTGAGCGGGCAAGGCTGGCAAATGAGGCAAAAGTGGATTTTTTTATCTCTTTTCACAGGAACAGCAGCCCTGAGATGAATCAGTATAATGGTGTAGAAGTGCTGGTTTATGATAAAAACGGAATTAAGTATGAAATGGCACAGAATATTGTAGGTGCTCTGGGCGAATTGGGATTCCGTGAAATTGGAGTCCAGGCAAGACCGGGCCTTGTTGTGCTGCGAAAAACAAAAATGCCGGCGTTGCTTATTGAAACCGGATTTTTAAATTCTGACAAAGATAATCAGCTTTATGATGAAAAAAATGCTGAGATCGCGCAGGCTATTGCCGGGGCGATTCTTGGAACTCTGGATCAGCAGCAGGGTGAAGAACCTTTGTATTACCGTGTACAGACTGGAGCTTTTCGCAAACGGGAAAATGCGGATCGAATGCTTTACTTGCTTCAGGAAAAAGGTTATCCGGCATATATTTTGCAGGATGGAGAACTTTATAAGGTTCAGGTAGGTGCATTTTTACAGCTGGATAATGCTATCCGTATGGAACAGAAATTGCGGGAGGATGGGTACTGTACGTTGATTGTGACGAAGTGAAAAGAAAGTAGAAAAAAGCAGGAAAAAAAGTTATAATGGAAAATCATAAGTGCAGGGGAAAGTCCTCTGGCAGAAAGAAGGAACAAAAGCGTGAATTATAATGAATTTATGAAAAATGTGGAGGAGTTTGTTTTTGCCGAGAGCCAGCCGGAAAAAGCAGATATCATTTTCGTGCCGGGAAATGGTTTCCCGGATATGGCAGAAAAAGCAGCTTCTTTATATAGAGAAGGATATGCCCCCTATATTTTGCCAAGCGGAAGATACAGTATTACACTTGGCAAATTTGCAGGTGTGCAGTCAAAAAAAGAAATATATGGTGGAGATTATGAGACGGAATGGGAATTCCTGAAAAATGTACTTTTGAAAAACGGAGTTCCGGAAGAGGCTATTCTGAGAGAGGATCAGGCTACCTTTACCTATGAAAATGCAATTTTTTCCAGGCAGGTGACAGACCTTCACAAAATTCAGGTGAAAAAAGCGATTCTGTGCTGCAAAACTTACCATGCCAGAAGATCATTGATGTATTATCAGCTTTTATATCCGGAGACGGTAATTATGGTATGTCCGGCCTGCCCGGATGGAATTACCAGGGAGAACTGGAGAGAAACAGAAACTGGTGTGGAGGCTGTTACCGGCGAAATAGACAGGATTGTCAAGCAGTTTTGTTTAATGCTGGGAAATCGGTGAGATAAGAAAAATCCGAATGATCCGTTTTGGAAACATTCGGATTTTTACAATTGAAATCTACCGGAAATACCGGCATTTGCAGGCTTGCAGATTATGAAAAAATCAGCAGTATGACAGATTCATTTATGCGTCAGCAGCTTCTGGATTTTCTTTATGCTCTGGCAGCCAGATATGCACCAGTTCAATACGGTTCTTATCCAGTTCATCTACAACAAGATGCATGCCGTCTTCCAAAGTGACAGATTCACCCTCGCGTGGGAGGCAGTCAAGCTGTTCAATAATATATCCGCCTACAGAATCGTAGTCCTCTGATTCAAGTTTGGTACCCAGTGCTTCGTTGACATCATCCAGTTTGGCAGAACCAAGAACTTCATACTCCCGGCCAGGCTGAATCTCACGGATCGGTTCTTCCTCATCTTCGTCATATTCATCACGGATTTCACCTACGATTTCCTCCAGAAGATCCTCAAGAGTGACAAGACCGGCAGTGGAGCCGTATTCGTCGAGAACGATTGCAAGGTTTACGGAAGCTTTTCTCATTTCCATCATAAGATCTGTGGTACGCTTATATTCATAAGTGAAATAAGGCTCACGGAGAATCTTACGGATAGAAAACGGTTCATTTTCCGGATAGAGAAGAAGATCCTTAATATTGATAATTCCAATCACATTGTCTGTGTTATCCTCATAAACAGGAAAACGGGTGTGCATATCTTCTTTGAAAATATCCATAAGTTCCTGATAAGTGGAATCCACGTCAATAAAAGTCATGTCAATTCTGGGAATCATTACATCTTTGGCAGCAGAATCACCGAAATCAAACACATTGTAGATCATCTGCTTTTCTTCCCGCTCAATAACACCGTTTTCCTGCCCTACATTTACCATAGAACGAAGCTCATGTTCTGTGATGGTGTCTTTCTTCGCATTGGGGTCAACACGAAGGAGAAAAAGAATGCCGTTAGCCAGTTTTCCCACAATGTAAATAACCGGGGTCAGTACTGTCATAAGCGCATATATAGGTCTGGCATAGGTGAGCGCCAGATCATCCGCTTTCAGTGTGGCAATGGTCTTCGGGGTGATCTCGCCAAACAGAAGTACCAGCAATGTCATAACGCCGGTAGCCACGCCGATATACATGCTTCCAAATACTTTCATGGTAAAAGTGGTAGCAAGGGAAGAGGCTGCAATGTTTACAATGTTGTTTCCGATTAAAATTGTACTGAGCATTTTTCCAGAATTGGAAATTATTTTCTCCAGGATAATGGCTCGCTTGTTTCCCTGTTCAGCCAGGGAATGGATCCGAATGCGGTTGGCAGCCGTCATGGATGTCTCCGCAGAGGAAAAGAAGGCGGACAACAGCACCAGAATCAGTATGGTGACCGCCTGTATAGGGACACTTGAATCCAAACTATATTCACTCCTTTTTTTATGTATTAAAAAGAATATACATGATTCAGGCTTAAAATGCAAGGAAAAAGTATTTGAGTTTATGGATTGCGAAAAGTAACGAAAAAAGTGGAATTGGGGGTGTCGAAAAAGAAAGAACTGTGTTATAATTCAGTTCGGTAAAAAAATAAATTATTACAAAATGTTTACAAAAGAGTAAAGATTTGATATAGTGTAGATTAAGGGCTGAATAAATAGCTACTGTGAATCACAGTGTGAAAATTCACCTGTTTATAATTTGAGATTGATTTTGGACAGTTGTACTGCCTTTGGATTATATAGATTTTATGATTGATGTGGATTTGGCTAGAGTGTGTTTGAAAAAGGCTTTCTGCAAGATGTGCGTCACAATTTGTGGGAGATTTCGCTCGAATGAGGGCGCCGTAGCGGGCTACGGCAACTGAATTCGGGTGAAATCTCCCGCAAAGTGGGGCGTGCAGATTGCGGGAATGATTTTTCAAACAGGCTCTAGGGATGTGGGCAGTTACATTTAATATACATATTATGACAGAGGTGCCAGGATGAAAAAGAAGAAAAACGTTATGTACAGAAAAAGCGTATCATTACTTGCGGCAGCTGCGATGACAGCAGTACTTATGACAGGACAGGTTTATCCAGTAGTTGCATGGGGGCAGAATACAGAGACCAGACTTGAGAAATCCAGTCTGATTCCGGATAATATCACAATTGATCAGCCGATTGCTCTTTCGGAGGTGACATTGCCGAAAAGTGATTATGGAACGCTTTCCTGGGCGGATGATTCTTATATACCGGATAAAAGAGTGCAGACCTGCGAAGTAGTATTTAAACCAGCAGCAGACGTGGATCTTTCTTATATTTCCGGATGGGATTCTGAGAAAAAAGTTGTGAAAGGTAAGATCACAGTTGTTGTCAGCAGCATAGAAGAGAGTTCTGAAGATCAGCCTTCTGATACTGCTGCAGATGTGGAAACAGGTGACGAGAGCAGTGAAGCATCTGTCCCGGACGACACAACTTTTGACAATAAAGATACAGATATAAAATCTGATGATGCGGCAGTTCCAGGTGAGAATCAGCAGAATGATTCAGAAACTTCAGGGAAGACAGAAGATCAGACTGAGAATGCGGAAAACAAGCAGAACAGTGAAGCAGATAAGAAAGAAGAAACTATCGAGAGCACTCCGGCTTCTAATGAAGCAAAATCTGAAGACAACACCGAAGCTGCTGCGGGAATTACAACCCCGGCAGAAAAAACAGAAGCAGCGGCTCCTGCAATGGAAGAAACTGTAGATTCTGAAGATATTCAGGAGGAAGCTGCAGAAGAGTCAAAAGCTGATACAGGTTCAGATACAGCCGCAGATAGCATAGAGAGTACAAATTCTGATAATGGTGAGGATGCAGCATCTGACAATGTGCAGACCGCAGATTCCTCAGATGATACTGGAAAACTGAACGAAACTTTTGGTGAGATGATGCCTGGTGCTACCATTCTTGATGGTACAGGGGATTCTGGAAAAAATGAGAACACAGAAGAGAAAAAAGATACCACAGATACAACAGACACCACGGATGTAAAAGACACAACAGACCCTACAGAGGATGACCAGAAAAATATATTTGATAATCCTCTTGACTTTACCACAGCGGATACAAGACCGGCAACTGCTGAGGACGATCTCACAGAAGAAGAGCAGGCTGCAAGGGCTGCTCAGAATCATAGTTGTGAGGGAATTTCTGTATCAGGCATAGATCTTCCCTGGTATGTCCAGTTCCAGGTGACCAGTGGTGAAAATTACGAATTTAAAAATGAAGATAATGCTACGATCTTCCAATCCTATGAATTTAAATTATGGGATCTGAAGAATAATACAGAGTATGAAATTCCGGATGGACAGTATGTAAGCGTAACGATTCCTGTCAAAGAAGGATATAAATATTCGATTGAGCATCTTCTTGATAATGGTGCGACAGAGACCATTATTCCCAGTGTAAACGGAAGCACCATGGTATTCAGCACACATTCTTTCAGCCCGTTTGGAATTGCAGGTTTTCGTCCAATCGTAGGAGAGGACATTGCAAATGGAGCGTATGGCGATGGAAGTACACCAACTCCTACACCTACTGTGACGATCAGTGGAACACCTACCCCGTCTCCATCTGTGACCGGAGCTGGTACGAATGGAACAAATGGATCCGGAACGGGTAAAACGGATAGCAATAGCGGAAATGAAACTGGTGGAAATACAGGTGATTCAAATGGAATCAGCAATGGAAATACAAATGGCTCTTCCAATGGGACTTCAGGAACCGGAAATGGTGGTTCTTCATCTGGTACCGGAAGCTCTGACGGCAGTGACAATTCCGGAACCAGCAATACACCAGGTGTGGCATCTGATGGAACTATAAATTCTGGCACAACAGATGGCAGTTCTTCAAATGGAACAGGTTCCAGTACAAATGCGGGACAGACTGCAGGAAACACTACAGGCAACACTGCAGGAAATACGGCTGCTACCTCAAACGGAAATAACGGTCAGAGTCAGACCTCAAATGCAGTAAAAACTGGTGACAACACCATGATCCTTCCCTTTGTGATCCTTGTGATCGCTGCAGCCGCTGTGATCATTATTGTGATTATTGTCCGCAAAAAGAAAAGATAAAGCAGACAGGATAATTAAAACGGACATTCATAATCCATGAATAACGAAGCCAGCCCTTCCATATATTACATATGGGAGGGCTGTTTTTATGAAAGTAAAAGTCATTTTAAAATCTTTACTTTTTTCCTATGCAGTTACCGGAGCGTTTCTTTTGCTTCTGGCATTCCTTTTATTCCAGTTTGACCTGGGAGAAAAGCCTGTGTCAGCAGGAATTGTAGCTGTGTATATTTTGTCCTGTTTTTCAGGAGGCTTCATGTCAGGAAAAATTCTGCGCAAAGATAAGTATTTATGGGGAATTCTGGTAGGGGCTTTTTACTATTTGCTTTTGATTACAGTATCTTTTGTAGTGCAGGGAAAATGGGAAATGAGTCTGGTACATGCAGTAACTACTTTTTTTATGTGTCTGGGTGGTGGTGCTCTTGGTGGGATGTTGTCTTAGAGCGTGTTTGAGAAATCATTCCCGCATTTTTTGAAAAGATTCGCACTCTGTCCAATAAAAAATGCTTTAAAAATAAAAAAAAATATGATATACTAGGCAAAGATTATATACATAAGGAGGCTAATACTATGCAGCATATCAAAACATTAAATACAAAGAACCTGCAGAACACTGTAAAGAAAGGCGGCTGCGGCGAGTGCCAGACATCATGTCAGTCCGCATGCAAGACATCCTGTACAGTAGGAAACCAGAGCTGCGAGAACAAATAAGTCGGGCAACTGGAAACGTATGTAAGCAGCGGTGTAAAAGCCGCTGCTTATTCATGCAATAGGAAAGAATGAAAGGATATACTAACATGAGTCTGATTCACCGTTATCAGAACAATGGCTACAACATCGTGCTGGACATCAACAGCGGATGTATCCATGTTGTGGATGAAGTGACCTACGAAGTACTTCCTTATATGGAAGAAGGTCTGGACACAGCTGCCATTGTAGGAAAACTGGGAGATCAGTTTTCAGAAGAAGATATTAAGACATCAGTGGCAGAGTGTGAGAAGCTGAAAGCCGATGGTATGCTTTTCACCAGAGATGTATATGAGAATGCTATTGATACATTTACCAAGAACCGTCAGACAGTGGTAAAAGCGCTCTGTCTGCACATCGCCCACGATTGTAACCTTGCCTGTCGCTACTGCTTTGCAGAAGAAGGAGAGTACCACGGAAGACGAGCTCTCATGTCTTTTGAGGTAGGGAAAAAGGCACTGGATTTCCTGATCGCTAATTCAGGCTCCAGACACAATCTGGAGGTGGATTTCTTTGGCGGCGAGCCGCTTATGAACTGGCAGGTTGTTAAGGACCTGGTAGCATACGGCCGTGAGCAGGAGAAAATCCACAATAAAAAATTCCGTTTTACCCTTACTACCAACGGTGTTCTGCTGAACGATGAGGTAATGGAATTCTGCAACAAAGAGATGGGAAATGTGGTCCTCAGTATTGATGGCCGTAAGGAAGTTCACGATTTTATGCGCCCATTCCGCAAAGGGGCAGGAAGCTATGATCTGATTCTTCCGAAGTTTCAGAAATTTGCAGAGTCCCGTAACCAGGACAAGTATTATGTAAGAGGAACCTTCACTCATCATAATCTTGATTTCTCCCAGGATGTTCTTCATCTTGCAGACCTTGGATTCAAGCAGATTTCTGTAGAGCCTGTAGTGGCAGATCCATCTGAGGAGTACGCACTTCGGGAGGAAGACCTGCCGAAGATCATGGAAGAATACGACCTTCTTGCGAAAGAGATGATAAAACGCGAGAAAGAAGGCAAAGGTTTTAATTTCTTCCATTTCATGATCGACCTTACCGGTGGCCCTTGTGTATACAAGAGACTTTCCGGATGCGGAAGCGGCACAGAATATCTTGCCGTAACTCCATGGGGGGATTTCTACCCATGCCACCAGTTTGTTGGGGAAGAAGAATATCTGATGGGAAATGTGGATGAAGGGATTACGAGACCTGACATCCAGAAGGATTTCGGATGCTGCAATGTTTACACCAAGCCAGCCTGCAAGGATTGTTTTGCAAGATTCTACTGCAGTGGCGGATGCGCAGCAAACGGATATCATGCCCATAAGGATATCAGAAGCAATTATGAAATCGGATGCGAGCTCCAGAGGAAGCGTGTGGAGTGCGCCATCATGATAAAAGCTGCACTGGCAGAAGACTGATAGCACTTCGCCAGCTGCGAAGATTTCTGTCAGTCCCTGCTTTTGCGAAAAACAAAAAAGAAGGGACAGAACAATGAAAAAATCAAGAGGTATCTTAGTCCTGATCCTGACTGCCATCGTTACCGTATTCTTTTGCTATACGGCTGCTGTAGGTATTGGTCCTACAGGAACCGGTGCCATGAAGAATATCAAGACCGGACTTGATCTGGCTGGTGGTGTCAGCATTACATATCAGGCAAAGGACAGTAACCCAAGCAGTGAAGACATGAGCGATACTGTGTACAAGCTGCAGAAACGTGTTGAGCAGTACAGTACAGAAGCTCAGGTATATCAGGAAGGCTCTGACCGTATCAATGTAGAGATTCCTGGTGTAACAGATGCAAATGCTATTCTGGAAGAACTTGGCCAGCCAGGTTCCCTGTGCTTTATCACACAGCAGGATGAGGATGGAAACGCAAATTTCCAGGCAGATTCCAGCAGCGAGACCGGATACTCTCTGGCAAGAAGTCTTGACGAGATCCGTGCAGCCGGCTCTGTGGTTTTGGAAGGTACAGATGTGGCAGATGCTACAGGCGGTGCAATCCAGCAGCAGAATTCCAGCAGCAGAGAGTACGTGGTAGATCTGACTCTTACAGACGAGGGAAAAACAAAATTCGCAGAGGCAACTCAGAACAATGTTGGAAAACAGATCGCGATTATCTATGACAACGGCGTATTAAGCGCTCCAAGAGTAAATGAAGCCATCACAGGCGGTAAGGCACAGATCAGTGGTATGGAAAGTGTTGAGAGAGCACAGGAGCTTGCTTCCTATATCCGTATCGGATCCCTGAGCCTTGAACTGACAGAGCTTCGTTCCAGCGTTGTAGCTGCACAGCTCGGTGAAGAAGCAATCTCCACCAGCCTTATTGCAGGTCTGATCGGTCTGATCATCGTAATTCTGTTTATGATCATCGCTTACCGTGTACCTGGTGCAGTTGCAGGCCTTTCCCTGATTTTCTACACAGCGACCATTCTGCTTACCTTAAATGCGTTTGACATTACCCTTACGCTTCCGGGTATTGCAGGTATCATCCTTGGCATTGGTATGGCAGTAGATGCGAATGTTATTATTTATGCACGTATCCGTGAGGAAATCGGTGCAGGCTCTACCGTAAGATCCGCGATCAAAGCTGGTTTCTCCAAGGCTTTTTCCGCAATCTTTGACGGAAACATCACAACCCTGATCGCAGCATTCGTTCTGATGTGGCTGGGTACTGGTTCTGTTAAAGGATTTGCATATACACTGGCACTTGGTATTGTGATTTCCATGTTTACAGCTCTGGTATTTTCCAGACTTGTGATCAATGCATTATATGCAGTTGGCGTTCGCGATGAGAAATTCTATGGAAAGACTGAAGAGAAGAAAGTCATTAACTTTGTTGGAAAGAGAAGATTATGCTTCACCCTTTCCATTATCCTGATCCTTGCCGGACCAGCCACTATGCTGATCCACAAGGCTACAGGCGGAAAAGCCCTGAACTACAGCCTTGAGTTTTCAGGTGGTACTTCTACCAATGTCACCTTTAACGAAGATATGGACATTAAGACCATTGATTCTGAGGTTACACCTGTAGTGGAAGAGGTTACAGGAGATAAGAATGTACAGCCTACTAAGGTTGTTGGAACAAATCAGGTTATCATCAAGACACGTTCCCTGAATCTTGACGAACGTGAGGCACTGAATAAGGCACTTGTTGACAAGTTTGGTGTAGATGAATCCCTGATCCAGGCAGAGAGTATTTCCTCCACTGTCAGCAACGAAATGAGAAGAGATGCTGTAGTAGCCGTTTTTGTTGCCACTATTTTCATGCTTCTTTACATCTGGTTCCGTTTCAAGGATATCCGTTTTGCAGGCAGCGCAGTACTTGCACTTCTTCATGATGTTCTGGTTGTCCTTACATTCTATGCGATTTCCAGAATTTCCGTAGGAAATACTTTTATCGCTTGTATGTTGACTATCGTTGGTTATTCTATCAACGCCACGATCGTTATCTTCGACCGTATCCGTGAGAATCTTCACGGAAGCAAGCGCGTAGATGAGCTCGAAGAAGTGGTAAATAAGAGTATTACACAGACACTTACCAGAAGTATTTATACTTCCCTTACTACCTTTATCATGGTAGCTGTTCTTTATATCATGGGTGTATCTTCCATCCGTGAGTTCGCAGCTCCGCTGATGGTTGGTATTATCTGCGGTGCTTATTCTTCTGTATGCATTACCGGAGCCCTCTGGCTGGTAATGAAAAAGAAAATTGGCGGCGGACAGGCTCAGACTGTAAAAGCTACAGCTGGTGCTGCTCCGGTTAAACAGTCTGTTTCAAGTGCAAAGGCACCAAGTGCTCCAGCTGCAAATGGACAGACCCAGCCGAAGAAGAAAAATCGTAAGAGAGTTCAGGAGCGTCTTGCAGCCCAGGAGGCGGCTAAGAATGCTGAGAATGGTTCTTCTGAGGAAGACAGATAACTAAATGAATTTAAGCCAGGACAGGTGGAAACATCTGTCCTGGCTTGCTTTTTATGTAAAATTCTATTACTATTTAGTGGGTTGAAAAGTTC
>NZ_JAQDKY010000039.1:0-41546 GCF_027662325.1 Blautia faecis
TTTTTCCCGCTATAAAAGCATCCGTGTCCTCTTTGGATATGAAACATTCTTTTGCAAGGCTTTCAATAGCCGCTACATTTTGACAGGTCCGGTAATGTTCTGCCAGGACATTTACTTCCTCTATGCTTTTTGCCAATTTTTCCAGCATATAAAGTTCCTCCCGTCATTATGCAGCTTTGGAGGTGTGATTTTCTGCATTTCCGCCAGCTGCCGCTCTTTGCACTTCCTGGGATTCCTTATCAAGCTCATTCACCAGATTCAGTATTACCCGGCGTACCCAAAGGTTTTCATTCCACTTCTTTTCAAGGGTCTCCGCACTCTCTACAATGTCTTTCCACGCATTATCATCTAATGCACGATGTCTGTATTTCTTGTAAAATGGATAGATCTCATACATGGCCTTTTTAACATCCACATAAATAACAGAATCCACATTGGACAACAATCCCATCAGGACCGGATGCCTGTCATATTTCTGGATCAGCTCCTGGATTCCAACAGGTCTTTCTCCTGTGTACAAGCCTAAAAAGTCATTAAATATCGTTCCAACTGTATTTATATTTCTATGTTCCATTCATGTCCTCCTCTGCTCTTTTGATTCTTGCTGTTACGGTTTCCGGTAAGCATTCAAACGCTTCTGCAATTGCATTTTTACTGTAGCCTTCCAGAAACAGCTTTTTCATCATTTTTTCCTGTTCTTTTTTCTTCAGCTTTTTCAGGGAGGAATCCCTGATCTTATGCTTCAGGATTTTTTTACTTAACGGATGATCCGGTCCATATTGATAGATTTTCCAGGCCTCCGCTGCATTTAGTCCGCAGACAATTGCCAGTACCAGGCAATAATAGCCTGCATACTCTTCATCTTTTATGCCATCACCCTCTTTATAGCTCTAAAGTTTTTCGGTTCCCGGCATTTTCCATTTATGCATGTCCTCCTTCCTGTTCTGCAAGAAACTTTTTTACGCCTTCCCGATCATATTCTGCCAGTTTTTCCAAATCAAAACGCACCAGCCGATAATCACAAAATCCAGAATGCCCCACTCTTTGCAGCACTTCTCCAAGCTTGTATTTTCGGATAAACGAAAGCTTATACTTGCACTCAAAATCTGAGATAAATGCTTCGTTTATTTTTATATTCTCACCTGGCAAGCTTACTGTTAAAATGTCATACAGTTCCTCTTCCTGATCTTTTTTCTTGACCATTGCGATAAAAAGCCTGTTTTTGCAACGATAAGAATCCACTTTCAAAATGAGTTCTTCTTTGCACAGACTTCCTTCGTATTCCAAAGTTTTCTGTTCCATGTTCCTCCTCCGATATGCTTATATTTTTTTGAATTATCCAGTAACTCCTTTCCTTCGTATTTGCGCCCTTTGCCTGGATTCTGGAATTTTTGGCAACAAAAAAAGACACCAAAAATCCATTCCAGGTTTTTGATGTCTTTCTATATTTTCCAGATCTATTGTCTCAAATGATTGCTTGTGATTCGCACCAGCCCTAAATTTTCCTGCATAGAGTGCTATGCATAAACGATAATTCGATTATAGAATAGCACAATATATAGTGCGTGTCAATTATATATTTCTATATATTGTATTTTCATTTTCTCTGACAGTCTCCAGCTTCACGTATCAGGAACATCGTCTCTCCATAAACCATTTATCAAATTCATAGTATAAATGGCTCTCTTTTCCATTCACCATTATGGTGTAACAAATTCCGGTTCCACCAGCTTTTCGACTAGCACAGCGCTCCCTTGCAAGAATACGGTCCACATGATATTTTTCCCCGTCTTCCCAGATAAAGTCCACCGGGCTCATAGTTCCATCTTTGTCAAAATTGACAAGGACATCCACATATACTTTTGCATTTTCCATTTACTAATTACCTCCCATTAAAATACCCTATCGGATGAACCGTGTGGGAACTTTGTGCATCCAGACTTGCAAGAGCTTTATCCTGATACATAAAAGCTTTTTGCACACTGAAATAGCCAAACCGTCTACGGATTTCATCCACCGCCTGATCCATTTTCTCCTGTTTTTCTCGTTGTTCCTCGCTCACAAATAAGTCAAGCTGTATAGGAATATCGGATAATACCAGACTTTCTGCACGAACGCCCAGGCTTCTGATCGGATGCTGCCAGTTATAATGTTCCTGAAAGAGCTCGTTTGCAGCCTTCATAATCTCATTTGTAATGTCCGTAGGACGCTCCAGCTTTTTCTGCCGGGAAAAAGAATATAACCCATTATCCCGGATACTGATGGATACTACCTTGCATTTAAACCCATGTTTTCGAAGCCTGGCTGCAACACTTTCTGCTAACGCCATCAATACAATCTGCACATCCAGATTATTTTCCAAGTCCCTGGGAGTCGTGGTACTATTGCCAATAGATTTAACAGGTGCTTCATATCCCTGGGGTGATACTGGCGACTCATCCCATCCATTTGCAAAAGTATAAAGCACCAGACCCATTTTTCCCAATAAACGTTCCAGAAATGTAGGATCCGACAGGGCAAGCTCGCCTTTTATCAACTGGACCATTGAGACCTTGTCACTGATCAAGGCCCGTCTGCAGCGCGGGGACCGGATCACAGACGAAGTCAGCGGGGAAGTTTACACCTTGTATTCTTTCCAGCAGTTTGTGGAGAAGAATTTCTCTTCTTACATAGCAAGCCAGGTGTTTAAAGAGACTTCTAAGCCTGAGAAAATTTACTTCTCACTGAAACCATGTGAAGAAGGCTACTCTCTGGTGGCAGCTGACTCAGACAGCAATAAGACATATGCCTGGATTTCCAGCCTGAGCAAACGATTCTCACTGGTAGAAATGATCGCTACCGGAATTGTATATGTGAAAGATACTCGTACCAATACCTATCAGCCATTTATTTCCGGAAAGGGGAAATATTGTAAGTATGATAAGGAAAAGGGAATTCTGGTAGAAATCTAACCAAAATGGACACAGATCACAATGCCATTACTGGAGGTTCAGTAATAAAGACATTGCAGTCTGTGTCCATTTTTCATCAGATCCTATTGTTCAAAAATATCTTCCCGGGTAATATTTTTCGCCCACTCTCCCTTTCGGTAATGATGGAAAACCCAGGGCCATTTCACGAATTCGTCTGTACAAAGCAGAAAGTAAACCCACAACACTGGAAGCTTCAGTACAAAGGCAGCGAAGAAACCTAGCGGCACCGCATATACCCACATATCTACCGTGTCACAGATTAAGCCAAATTTCGTATCGCCCCCTGCCCGAAAGACACCTGCAATCAGCGCAGTATTTACTGCGGATCCCATAATATAGTAGGTGTTAATGAGAAGCATGTATTTCAGATAATGCATAGCGGTGTCATTCAGGGAAGCAAATTTCATCACAAAAGGAGTGATGGCAAGGACGATCAGCCCTCCAAGTGCACCGGTGATCACAGTCAGCTTCAGCATTCTGGAAGCGTATCGTCTGGATTTTTCCAGGTCTCCTTTTCCCATGATCTGCCCAAGAAGAATGGTTCCCGCACTTGCAATGGCAAAACAGAATACAGAGCCAATGTTCCGCACCACAGTAACCAGGGAATTAGCGGCCACCGCGTCAGTGCCAAGGTGTCCCAGGATTACAGAATACATGGAAAAAGCAACGCTCCAGGACAGGTCGTTTCCAAGTGCCGGAAGTGACAAACAGATAAAGTCCTGAAACAATACTTTACTGCGAAGGAACATATATGCCAGATTCAGCTTCACATTTTTACTAAAGGAAGATACAACCACACAGCCAATCAGCTGGATCAGTCTTGATGCAGCGGTGGCGATTGCAACGCCGGTTGCACCAAGCTTCGGAGCACCGAACAGGCCGAAGATAAAAACTGCATTTAGGAATATATTCAGAATAAATGCCAGCATATTCAGCGCCATACTGATGGTTACTCTTCCAATACTTCGAAGAACTGCCAGATAGATCTCCGAGATTCCCCAGCAGATATAGGTAACGCCCATAATGCGGATATAGGAGGAACCAATGGTGATCAGCTCAGGATCATTGGTAAATAGCCTCAGCATCATCTGAGGCGCAGTAAATGCAACCAGGGCAACCAACAGGGAAATCAACACAGAGAAACGAAGTGCGATTCCCTCTACTACATGAATCGCCTGAAAATCCTTTTTACCGGCATATTGGGAGCACAAAAGAGAGGCTCCGGTACCGATGCCATAATACACCATAAATAAAATATTGGAATAATTGGCTGCCAGGGATACCGCCGAAATAGCGGACTGCCCCACGTAATTCAACATGATCACATCCGCTGAATTCACAGCCGCACTGAGCAGATTCTGTATAATAATTGGAACCGCCAACCGGAAAATCTGCGGATAAAAATCATCTTTTCCAATTGAAAGTATTCTTTTCATTTTCCCTCCTTAGTAAATACCTATATTTAAATAAACCATTTGGTATTATACTGTTTTTCTGTCCCAAAAGCTATCCCTTTTCTGACAGAAAATAACAATATTTTGACATTAAAAAGGCACTGTCTGGGACAAACATGCCAGACAGTGCCTGTAAAATCTTTCTATTAAATAACTTTTAGTAAAGGATCTCCTTCTCTTACATACAATGGCAGACTGAAGTAATCAAAGGTTCCGGTATGCCACTGGTTTCCCTGTGCAGGTTCTTTGGTAAGAAGATGTACCCAGTTTCCTTCTGGAAGATAAAAATCCTGTTTTCCATCTGAGGAAAATACAGGTGCAACCAGAATGCGGTCTCCCAACATATATTGCTGATCCAGATATGCGCAGTTTCTGTCTTTTGGGTATTGCATGTGCATTGGACGCATTACGGGAAGCCCTTTTTCATGGGCAGTCTGTGCAAGGCTGTAAATATAAGGCATAAGCTTCCATTTCAGCTCGGTAAAGTATTTCAGAACCTCACAGGCCTCTT
Organism: Blautia faecis; assembly: GCF_027662325.1. Lineage (NCBI taxonomy): Bacteria > Bacillati > Bacillota > Clostridia > Lachnospirales > Lachnospiraceae > Blautia > Blautia faecis. Next base: position 4,938 of record NZ_JAQDKY010000039.1, read on the forward strand.
CATCATAATTCCATGGAACACGATAAGAACTGGATCCGTGTAAACGACTGTGGGAAGATAAAAGTCCGAAAGCCACCCACCTTTTGTACAGATCAGCTGAGCCATCATCCTCGAAGCCGCCAATATCGTGGCTCCAGAAGCCAAAGCCGCTGTCCATAAGGGAAAGCCCGCCCCTTAAGGTTTCGGCCATGGAAATATACTGGCTGGTTGAATCTCCGCCCCAGTGTACTGGAAATTTTTGTCCGCCTGGTGCTGCACTTCGTGCAAAAAGAACAGCTTCGCTTTCTCCTTTTTCTTTTTTCAGAAGCTCAAATACGCACTGGTTATAAAGATACGTGTAATAATTATGCATTTTTTCCGGATCAGAGCCGTCGAACCATTTTACATTGGTAGGAACACGTTCTCCGAAATCTGTTTTGAAACAATCCACTCCCACATCCAGAAGTGCTTTCAGCTTACTCTGGTACCAGCTGCATGCATCTGGATTGGTAAAGTCTACCAGTCCCATACCAGCCTGCCACATATCCCACTGCCAAACTCTTCCATTGTCTTTCATCAGAAGATAGCCCTTTTCCATGGCTTCTCCAAACAGAGGCGACTTCTGTGCAATATAGGGATTGATCCAAACACAGATTTTTAAGCCTCGCTTATGAAAACGTTCCAGCATACCTGCCGGATCCGGGAACATATCTTTATCCCAGGTGAAGTTGCACCATTCGAAGCCTTTCATCCAGAAACAGTCAAAATGGAAAACAGAAAGAGGAATATGGCGCTGTTCAAATCCATCAATAAAGCTGTTTACCGTAGCCTCGTCGTAGTTGGTGGTAAAGGATGTGGTAAGCCATAAGCCAAAGGACCACTTAGGCGGCAATGCCGGTCTTCCGGTAAGGGCTGTGTATTTTTCTATAATTTCCAAAGGGGTAGGACCATAAATAACAAAGTATTCCAGTTCCTCATCTTCTACAGAAAACTGTACGGTTTCCACCTTCTCACTACCTACCTCGAAGCTGACACGTCCCGGATGATTGACAAAGACGCCATAGCCTTTGGTCGTATAATAGAACGGAATATTCTTATAGGAAATTTCACTGGCTGTACCGCCATCCTCATTCCAGATATCCACGGTCTGGCCATTTTTTACCATAGGGGTAAACCGTTCCCCAAGGCCATAAACCAGCTCGCCAACACCTAAATTAAGTCCGGAGACCAGATAGTTCATGCCTTGTTTGTGATGCATCATTCCCGTAGTTTTGCTCTTGATACAGGTAAGCTCCCTTCCATCTCCATAAAACTTCATTTCAGGGGAACCAGTTTCAAATTCCAGGGAAAGCTTTCCTGACTTTAACGTCCATTTTTCTTTGCCGGAAGCTTTCTCACATTTACGTTCCGGACTTTTATCTAAATCACCATACAATTCAAATGATGGGCTTTTTACGTAATTTCCAGCGTGATTTACCATGTGGATTCCCAAAATGTCCTTTGCTGGTGCGGTGAAGGTATAGGTCATCATTCCAATGTTTAAGGTATCCCCGCGTCCCTGGATTTGTTTATAGGGGGCAAAAGCCAGGAGTTCGTTTTCCCGCTCTTCTACCTCATAAATGTCTCTTACATAATCAGCCTGAAATTCATCTCTCACAAGCCAGAAGCCATTGGTAAACTTCATCTTCCATTCCTCCTTTGAAAATCGGTCAGCCTTTTACGGCTCCAGCTACAACACCCTTGATAATAGATTTCTGGAAAATCAGATACAGGATCAGCGCTGGGATAATGATCAGGATCGCAGCAGACATAATGTTCTGCCATTCCATTTTGTACTGTCCCATAAAGCTGTAGGCTGCAAGCTGCAGGGTTTTGCTGCTCTTTCTTCCGCCCAGCATAAGAAGGGGAAGAAGAAAGTCATTCCAGATCCACATTACATTGATGATCGTAACCGTCGCAGTACAGGATTTCAGCATTGGAAAAATAATACGGGTAAAAAGCTGAAACTGGTTGCAGCCGTCAATAAGTGCGCTCTCTTCCAGTTCCAGGGGAATGCCCTTGGCAAAGCCCTGATACAGGAAAATACTCATTGGGGCACCAAGCCCCCAGTAAATAATGGCAAGTCCCCATATTTTCCCATTGATATGTAAAGTGGTGGCTACATTTACCAGAGTAAGCATAAAGGACTGGAACGGGATCATCATAGGCGCAATGCAGAACAGGAAACAGAAACGGCTGTAGCGTGTTTTCACACGTGCCATTTTATAGCCTCCCATGGAAGCGATCACGATAATGCCGAGAGTTCCTATTACTGTGGCGATGAGTGTATTCAAAAAAGTAGCTGGATATTTCATATCATGAAATACATTTTTTATATTGTCAAGAGTAAAAGCAGATGGAAGGCTCATAACATCTGTCATGATTTCCTGATAGCTTTTAAAGGCATTGATTCCCACCAGGAAAAGAGGGGAAAGATATAAAAGCAGAAAAAGGATCAGGAATAACTGTATTACACCGTGAAGTGCTTTGCTTTTTTTACTCATGCCTCTACCTCCCTGCCTTTAAAGAAATTAACCTGAATTACGGAGATCACCAGAACGATGATAAAAAGAATTACACTTTTGGCGCTTCCATATCCATAGCGGCTGTTGTTAAATGCAGTGTTGTAAATATCAAGTGCAATTGATGTAGTGGATGTTCCCGGACCGCCGCCTGTCAAGCTGAAGATCAATTCAAACATTTTTAAGGAATTGGCAACAGAATGGAACATGCAGAAGGAAATGGACGGCATGATCAGCGGGATAGTAATTGAGAAAAATCTGCGGACTGCTCCTGCCCCATCCAGGTCTGCGGATTCATTTAGTTCCGTTGGTACTCCCTGCATACCTGCAACGTAGATCAGGATATAAAAGCCAAGGCTCTGCCAAACAGAAACAATGATGGTGGAGAACACAGCCAGTTGGGAGTCTCCCAGCCAGCTAAGACCGAAAATTCCCCATCCGGTTATGGACATAAGTGCTTCAAATACTCTGGTACAGATAAATTTCCAGATAAATCCAATGATAACAAGGCTTATGATATTGGGAATATAAAAAGCGGCTCTGAAAAATCCTTTGCCTTTGATCTTGGATTCCAGAAGTGCGGCAAAAAAAATGGCAAGTACATTTACGATCAGTACTGTTCCAATGGCATAGATAAAGGTATATTTCAGCGCACTGACAAAGGCTGGATCATTGGTAAAAAGCCGGATATAATTTTCGAGTCCGATAAATTCCGATGTTTTTCCAATACCGTTCCATTTACGGAAGGAATAATAAATACACATAACGAAAGGAATTCCTACAAACAGCGTGATGAAGAAAACTGCAGGGGCTACATATCCTGCGAATTCCAATGCTGTTTTTCTGGCCCTTCGTTTCTGGCTGTTTGCCTGCATAAAGAAACCTCCTGTCCTTTTCGGAAAAACAGGGCTGCCGAAATTGTCAGCCGCCCTGTTTTCGTTTTTATTCACGCGATCATTTTATAATAAATTACATTGCATCGTAAGCATCAACAAATAACTGGGTAAGAACCTCTTTTGTCTCGTCGCGGTCTGCATTTCCTGCAACATAGTTCTGGAATGCGGTACCAAATGGCTCTTCTACACCTTCTGGTCCTTTAAAGATCCACCATGGACATGTTACGGAATTATCCTGTGCAGCTGCAGTTTCTGCTGCAAGCTGTGTATCAGGTGCATCTGCTCCGGTAAGTGGGGAGATATCACCGATAACTGATGGAACCCAGCTTCTTCCATAATCAGAAGTACACATGTAGTTCAGGAAATCAAGAACCGTATCAAGATTTTCGGAATCTTTTGCTACACGGAAGGTAAGGTTGGACTCAACTGCGAGAACTGCTTTTTCGTCCATGCGGGGCATATAAACATAACCCATATCAATATCAGGGGCAATGGCGCGGATACTTGCCTCGTCCCAGGAGCCATTGTGGATCATGGCAACTTTTCCTGTTGCAAAATCGGAGCACTGAAGATCATTGGTGGACTCCATTGGCTTGTCACCGCTGTACTCCTTGATCAGATCCAGAAGATCAAGTGCAAAATCAACCTGCGGAAGCTCGCCAAATTTCAGATCTCCTTTTTTCACATCTTCAAAGAGCTTGTCATAATCGCCGTCATAGGCATCACTCATGGACGGATAAACGGTCTGTGGAAGGATCCACCACTCACCAAATCCGGAGCTGAATGGCTGAATACCTGCATCTGTCAATTTCTCACAAACGGTGCGAAGCTCGTCTAAGGTAGTTGGAAGTTCTGTGATTCCAGCCTGCTCAAATAATGCTTTGTTATAGATAAAGCCATGGGACTGAACCAGGAATGGCATTCCTGTAATATGGCCATCTTCTGTTACAGATGTAAGGGTTGTCTCGGAAAAGTTCTTCATAAACTCTTCGTCATCCAGGTTATAAATATAATCTGCATATAAAGTATTGTCGCTGTATGCACTGGAAAGAAACAGGTCCGGAACCTCACCGGAATTTAATCTGGAACGGAGTACAGTCTGGTAATCATTCTGAAGGACTTCCAGCTCAATGGATACATTTGGATGTTCTTCTGTATAATGATCGATCAGATCATGGTAAGCGTCTGTGTATTCCGGACCATTAAACATGAAATAAAGCTCTACCGGATCATCGTCTGCCATTACGGTTACAGAACCCATTGTAAGAGAACTGACTGTCATTAAACCGGCCATTAATAAAGCAATTTGTTTCTTATGCATATGCATATCCTCCTTCTTTTTGCTGCTGCCCGTTTCGCCCACGGCAGCCTGCTTTGTTTTTGATAATCTAATCATACACTATGCAATATTACAAATAAATAGAAAAAATCAAACTGTTTATGGTAAAAGTTTGATATCTATAACCTGTTCTATTGTGAATGAATACAACAAGTTGTATAATATTGCCATAATAAAAAGGAGCTTTATATATGAAAAAGAAAATAGAAAATTTATCCATGCAGACGCAGCTGACAGTTGTGATCCTGTCTGTGATCGTTCTTGCATTTGGAATTATTTTATATAGTGGTTATTCTGGTCAGGCAAGGTCTTTTGCAGAGGAATATACTTCTTCCACACAGACTATTCTGGAGATGGATGTGGCAAATCTGGATCAATATATTCAGGGTCTGCGGATCTTTTGCGTACAGCCCTGCCTGAATGTATCTGTCTATAATTCCCTGCTGAAGAGAAAACCTCTTTCCTCTTCTGAGATCAGTGACATAAAACAGGAAATCCAGTCTTCCTATCACAGCAGAACAGATATCCGTTCTTATTCCATTACAGCAATGAATCAGGATTTATGTTTTGAGCGGAATGCAGGGGTTGGGGGACAGCATATTTTATCAACCCCTATAAAAGATACTGAAATATCCAGACCTTATATTGCCTGTGGAAGCAATGACAAATATGAATATCTGGCGCCCCCGGATTCAGAAGATGTGTTTTTCCGGTATTATCACTACCTGATCCGCCTGAGAAACCGGGAACCAGTTAGTTTGTCTTATGTGGATGTAGATACTACACAGCTGCGGCTGCTTATGAAAAACCATCAGGATTATGGGCAGATCTTATGCCTGTATAATTCAGATGGTGAACTTTTATATTCCAGTTCTGAGGATATCCGAAATCAGGAAGAAAAAGAAAAGAAGCAGCTTTTTGGGCTTCATTCAGATGTTGAAAATGTAAATATCGGTGGAATTTCTTATCTTGCACTTCGCAGGACCAGTGAAGAGACGGGTATTGTCCTGCTTTCCCTGCTTCCTAAAAGCGCCTGGGACGACCGGGCAAGAGACTTTTTGCTTCCTCTGGTAATGCAGATTGCAGTGATCACTATCTGTCTGATCATTATTGTTACACTCATGATCCGGATGATCACAATTCCATTGAAGAGGCTGTCTTACCAGATGGGAAAAATGGGTGAAGGAGACTTTTCTCCCACAGCTTTTGGCGGAGGCTGTAAGGAAACCTGTGCATTAACAGAAAGCTATAACGACATGGCAGCCCACATTAATGAATTGATCGAGACCAACTATATTTCCAGCATCAATGAGAAAAATTCCAGGCTCCAGGCGTTGGAGGCCCAGCTGAATCCCCATTTTCTCTATAACACTCTTCAGGCGATTGCTACAGAAGCATTGCTTGCAGACTGCCAGGAAATTTATGATATGATTGTGTCTTTGTCTGCAAATCTTCGTTATACCATTAAAGGTGGAGAGCTCGTCAGCCTGCAGGAGGAACTTGATTATGTAGACCGGTATATTCTTCTACAGAAAACAAGACTAGGCGGGCGTCTGGAAGTGACGAAGAAAATTAATCCAAAGGTAAATCTGGCTGTGATTCCAAAAATCAGTATTCAAATGCTGGTGGAAAATGCCATTATACACGGAATGCCGGAGGACGGAGCTGTTCTTCACATTATCATCCGGGTATGTATGGAAAATAACCGGCTGCTCATCAGTGTATATGATGATGGAAAGGGAATTCTCCCAGAAAAAGTGAAAGAACTGAATGATATTTTTTCCGGAAAATCAGCAGATACTGGCAATTCCATCGGACTTCCCAATCTTGCAAGCCGTTTGAAAATACTTTATCAGGGAGAAGCTGGTCTGTTTCTGGAATCGCAGGGCGATCAGTTTACAGAAGTAAAAATGGAACTTCCGATCAGAAAGAGGGGAAATGAAAATGTATAAAGTACTGATTATTGACGATGAGGCACCTGCTAGAATTGCAATAAGCAGGCTTGGTCACTGGGCAGATTATCATATTACAGAGCTTTATCAGGAAACCAACGGTGCTGCAGCTTTAAAAACCATGCGGGAAATAAAGCCCCAGATTGTTTTTGTAGATATGCAGATGCCGGTTATGAATGGCATGGAATTTCTGGAAAAGGCTTCCCATGAATTTAGGGATACCTGTTTTATTGTAATCAGTGGGTATGATTATTTTGATTACGCAAAGGCAGCTTTGAAATGTGGTGCCATTGATTATCTGTTAAAACCAATTGCACGGGAAGAATTGAATGCTGCCATTGATAAAGCAGTCCAGACATTGGGAAATACTGGTACCTGTTTAGAAAAAGAAGCGCCAAAGCTTTCCCCTGATGAAGTTGTTGCCAGGATCCGGCAGGACATTGACCAGAACTATCCACAGCCCCTTAAGGTCAGCAGTTATGCGAAGAAGTACTTCTTTACCCAGGAGTATCTCACACGCCTTTTTCGCCAGCATTATGAGATGACCATTCAGGAATACCTCCTTATGGTCAGAATGACCCGGGCGAAAGAACTGCTGGAGAATCCTTCTATTAAGATCCAGGAAGTTGCTGCCCGGGTTGGATATTCCGATAATAACTATTTCAGTAAGGCATTTCGGAATTTCTTTGGAATTACGCCCACAGATTGCAGAAATAAGTGTTTCGTGAGCAGAAATACTAAATAGACCGAAAGCCCTTTCCAATGATCTCACTGCTGTTTACAATGGTAATGAAAGCGTGGGGATCAATCTGTCTTAAATGAATGCGAAGGCGGTTGGTCTCGCTTCTGGTGAGAACAGTCATCAGTACCTTCTGCTCCTGTTTGGTATAAACACCGAAGGCATTTTGCTCAGTTGCAGAACGGTGAAGATCGTTGATAATAAAGTCTTCCACCTGATCTGGGTACTTGCTGATAATGGTACAGACTTTTCGCAGGTTCAGGCTTTCAATGGCACTGTCTACAACGGTACATTTCAAGATCATTCCCAGGATACAGTAAAGTCCGGTCTGTGCACCGTAAAGGTAAGCGGCGATCAGTACGATTCCAAGATCGCTGACCAGAAGGGCGCGTCCAATCTCCAGACTGGTATATTTGTGCAGGATCATGGCTACAATATCGGTACCACCAGTGGAAGCGCCTACGTTAAATACCATGGCCGCTCCTACTGCTGGCAGGATAACCGCAAAGCACAGCTCCAGGAATACATCATGTGTCAGCGGGAAACTAAGCGGATAGATCACTTCACAGGCACTTACATAAAAAGACAGGGCAAAGGAGGAATAAATAGTCCAGCCCATAGAACGGATTCCCAGAAAGAAAAATCCGAGTACAACCAGCGCTGCGTTGACGATCCACATGAATGCGCCTACATTCCACTTCGGAAACAGGGTAGACAGGATAATGGACAAACCGGATGTACCGCCAAATGCGAAGTGGTTTGGCGTTTTGAAAATGGAAATTCCAACTGCTGTAAAAATTAATCCCAGATTCAGAATTAAAAAGAAAATCAGGTTATCTTTTGTAAAAATCTTCTTTTTCATAAGTTATTTTATCTCCTCCCTTCAGTAAAATTAGTATAGCGCAAAACATGTGTTCTGTATAGAGCGTTTTTTTCTATTTTTTATATAATGAGCTTAAAATCCCTCACTGCTTTTGATATAGAGTTTTTTCTTTATACAAACTGCACTTTTCTGCTTTTCTTTGCTGCCTCGATAAGCTCTCCCAGCCGCTTATTGCAGCTTCCAACAGGTACGCTTGTACAGATAACCCTGTCACAGCTTTCCATGGCTTTTAAAGCTTTCTGGAAGGTTTCCCCACTGATTTCCATAAAGGGTTTCTCTGTGATCACCTGATCGGCCAGCAGTCTTGCCAGGCGGTAATCCACATCATTGGTGTATAGAACACCTGCAATAAAAGGAGTATGCACCTTCTGAAGCTGCCGGAATACGGGAATACCAGTGCCGTTTCCACAGATCACAAAAGTTTTCGCTTCACCTTCCGGCTTTGGAAGTTCAATGCTCCCAAACAGCGGATCAAAAAAGCCGTTGTTGATTTCATAAAGCTCCCGGATCATATTTTCCTCGAAAATTTCCTCAGGTTTTCCAAAATGGGAAATGGTATCTCCCTTTACACAGATGATCTTATCCGCAATCTTCTGTGCAAGGTCAATTTCATGAAGAGACATGATAACAGTTATCTGCTTTTTCTTCGCCATATCCCGAAGAATAGATAAAAGATCCAGCTTATGTTTAATATCCAGGAATGAAGTAGGCTCATCCAGAATAATAATATCTGGTTCCTGGCAGATCGCGCGTGCAAGAAGCACCCTCTGGCGCTGTCCATCACTGATGTTGTTAAAATCACGGCTGCCAAGAGCTTCTGCATGTACCGCCTTCATAGCTTCTTCTACCTTTTCTTCATCTTCCCTTGTAAGAATGCCAAGCCTTCCTGTATAAGGATAACGGCCGGTTGCTACAATGTCATGGCAGGTCATCAGCTCCGGCTTCATTCTCTCAGTAAGAACTACAGCCATACGGGTAGACAGATCCCGAAAGGTAAAGGACAACAGATTCTGGTTGTCAAAATAGACCTTTCCGCCAATGATCTGCAGCTGTCTTGTAATACTTTTTAAAATAGTAGATTTTCCGGAACCGTTAGGACCAATGAGAGTTACGATCTCTCCCTTTTTTATTCCAATACAGATATCGTGGATCAGTGCCTTTCGATTGTAACCAACAGAAAGGTTGTCCATATGAAAATAATAATTGTCCATTTTAATTTCCTCTCTTCTTTCGCAACATCATGAATATAACTACTGGTGCTCCAAAGATGGAGGTAACGGTGCTGATGTTCAGCTCCAGAGGCGCGAACGCCATTCTGGCGATCAGGTCACACATCATACAGAAAACAGCACCTCCCAGGAAGGTTCCCGGAATGATGATCAGCGGTCTGGATGTACCAAAGCTTCTTTTCATTAGAAATGGAACTGCAATTCCAACAAAGGAAATAGGTCCTGCAAAAGCAGTTACTGTTGCAGACAAAATGCTGGAAAGCAGGATTAATGCAACACGGAAAAACTTAATATTCACACCCATGCTCTGCGCATAAGCTTCTCCCAGCTGATAAGCTCCAATGGGCTTTGACAACAGGAACGTAAGGAGCAGGGTGACACCTATAACTGCACAGGAAATGTAAACATTACTCCAGCTCATACCAGAGAAGCTTCCCTGTGACCATCCATGAAGATTTACAATATTTGAGTCATCTGCAAAGGTTACCACGAAGTCTGTAACTGCGGAACAGATATATCCGATCATGATTCCGGCAACCAGAAGGGTAGCCATGTGCTTGATCCTTTTGGAATTCAAAAGAATAAATCCAATGGAAATCAAGGAACCTATAAAGGCAGCGATGATCAAAGTATAAGAGGTTACATTCTGGGCGATTTCAAGATAGTAGATCATAGTAAGTGCAACTACCATTTTGGCACCGGAGGAAATTCCCAGAACAAAAGGTCCTGCAATGGGATTTTCAAAAAAGGTCTGAAGAAGAAAACCAGATAAAGATAATGCACCTCCAAGGATGGCTGCCATCAGGATCCTGGGAAGACGGATCTTCCAGATGATGCTGTATTCCTTGGTGTCAGTGGCTTTTTTCAAAAGGATATTTACGATCTCAGACAGGGAAATTTTTTATTGTTAAATGATACAATAGAACCTGGAGTATCAATAGAATATCCTGCTTTAACATATAAAAAATCATTTTCAGTATAATCTGGTTTTTCATGGCTATGTAAGCCTTTAATTCGCTTTTTTTCAAATTCACCTTCATAATTTGGGATTTTATATGTTATATTTTTTTCATCTTCTTCAAACTTATTTATAGCTTCATCAACATTTATTTTATATTCTTCTAAATAACCAAATGCTTCTAAATAACTGTAAATATCATATACTTTTCCTGTAACAATTTGTTTTATGATTTCTTTTCTATGAGAATTTAAATTCATCAATATACCTTCTTTACTTTAGTAATGTTAAGCACCTATCTCTTTTTATACAAAAATATTGTTAGTATTGATTTATACCGATTATAGACGCTAACCAAATCTTGTTATCCAATCATTTATTTTTCTATATTATACAATTTCATTTTGCAGTTGGATATCCGAAATTTTGTATTGAATCACCCTGAGGCATATTTCCATCAATTCTGCCACAGCAATATCTATTTTTAAGAGTTTTTCATTTTCTTTTCCAGAGTCACCATGAAAATAGTGATTTCTCAAATCAATTAACTTTTGCATACTTCCTTTATCGATTGCTACTTCATTACCGCACTCCTGAAGATTACATATTTTCAGTCTGTTCAATATATTTGCTAGTTTTTGTGCACGTCCAATATCCGTCATTCTGCTCAAATTTCCCTTTAGTGTACTCAAAATTTGTTTGGATTTATCAGCCTCAGAATGAAGTTTTCCTTTAATTTCCTGTAGCACTTCATTCACATTCTCAACAGAGAGCAATTTATTAGCACCAGCCAATCCAGCATATTCTTTTTCTATGAATTCAATAATAGCAAATAAATGAAAAAATTTGCTGTTCATATTCTCGGAACCAAGTGCAATAAAATATTCCTCAATAAGAAATTTCAATTTTTCATCTATTTCCAAATTTAATAGAGATAAAAACTCATTCTTATCCAAATATCCATATAATATACAGGACGTGCTTACTTTCATTTCTATTTTAGATTGAACCTGAATGCAAATATGTTTCATTCCATTCTGATCTACATATTCCACAGGCTCACTTAACTTATCCAGTAAGCTTTCATATGGTTCATACGGCTTAACACTCCAGTTTATACTATCATTCTCCCATTGCACCTTTGGCTGAAAACTTTGTTTATTGCAATTATGTATATTCAACTGAAGGCTAAGCGTTCTGCATATATCCAATAAACTATTTTCAATTTTTCCCCAGGCTTCCGTTTTTTCATGCGCTACAATATTTTCTACCCTTAAAGAAAAATAATTTTTCAGTAATGTTTTCTCTTCATTCTGCCAGCCACAACTTAAACAAAATTGCATTTCCTCTTGAGCTATTATGCTGTTTCCTGGATAATCTTCCAATGGCTCATTTATAGTGTAAGCTTTCTTCCAAAAAATGTTTTCTTTTACCCCCATTATAAATTCGGAGGAATCTTCTTCGTTACCATTCAAGTCTCTACTGTTATATCGTAAAATAATATCAGCTGAAAAACATCTCAATCTTCCCATTCTTGTATTCCTCAAAGAATCAATTGTGAGCCCGTTATTTATTCACAAAATTGCCACTTTATAAATCCTGCTATTCTTTTGCACTTTCTTCAAAATCTGTAAACTTCAAAAGGTATTCTTCAATTATCTGATACTGAAATCTTCTAATCAACTGTGTTTCATTTTCTTTGCAATGCTTCATTGCAAGGCATAATTTTTTTCTTTCTTCGTTATCTTCAATAAAAGCATTTGGATTATATTGTAGTGGATATACTAAACGAAGAACAGAAGCAAATTTTTGCAAATTTTCTCCATTCGAAGTTTCAAGCTTTCCAATAAGTGTCTTCACATCCAAAGCCTTAAGAAATGGAGATAATTTTTTTGTGTAATCCTCCTGTTTTTGGGGATGTTTCACATTTAAACAATAATCATATATTTTTTGTGCCCAATTATCTTCTTGCAAAAAAATGTTTAAATCATCTTCTGATTTTTTCTCCATGAATTTATTATAAACTTCCTGTAATTTTCGAATATACTGTTTATACAATTGTTCAGTTTTCTTTGATTCCCAGGACATTGTACCTATACAATCCAAAATTCCAGTGGCTCTCTTTGCTTCAATTCCTTCACACATTGCTTCAAGCAATCGATCTGTATATTTAATATCGAATCCAGCCGTGTGGATTTGCAAAAAAATTTGTAATATTCTATCGTAGGAGCCAATATCATATATTCCCTTTCGCGCGTTTTCTATTACAGCATTCATATTGTTCACTATAAAATCATCACTATCTGCTCTATACCATTTATCTTGTAATAAATTAACAGGATCGTTTTTGAGTAATTTTGTTCTGGTTTCCTCCACATCAAACTTTTTAAAAACTCTCTTTCCTTTTTCAACATTCAACCAACTATACTTTATATAATCTTCTATGACTCTAACCCGAAATTTCACTCCTTCTATATATTCAGCATCGTTCCAATCATCCTTTAATTTTCCTGTTTTAAATAAAATGCAGCTATCCCAGCATGACAGGATAACCCGTTTATAGATAAAATCTATATTTTCGTAATCCTCACCGTCCAATACCTGAAGCAACTTATCCATTTTTTGTAAAAAAAATTGGAAGGTACGGAAATTAACATGTTTCGCTTTTTCCATACTTTCAGCCAGATAATTAATATTTTTTTCAAGCTGTCTTCTGTCATTCGTATTATATGTAGAGTTTTTTTGAATTAAATTGCTCATAACTTTTTTAGTATCAGGATTATAGTAAAATACAGTACCAACAATTTTTTCACGAATATGCTCATATTCTGATTCCACACCAAATACTCTGGCAACACGCTCTTTTGCCACATTTAAAGATACCTTTTTTATTTTTTCATTTTCAGGCTGTTTATTTTGCATGGATATAAGATATTTTACAAGTTGTCCATTTCCAGGTTCTGTAAAATCAAGTGTTTCATCTCTTCCAATAACTGCACGAATCTGCATTGCTAATGTCTGTGCATCTATCTTTTTTCTGAATTCTTCTTGATTAGCAATTATAATGACTTTCATTCCAGCCTGTTCAACAAACCCATTAATATATCCAAGAATATCCTGTATGGAGCAATCGCATCTTTCAAGATCATCAAATATCAAAACACAATTTTTCATTGGACAAATATGTTTAACGGCATTTTGGACTATGTTTTTAATTTTCCTTTCTTTTATATCTATATCGCCCAGTTTTCCCATAAAGGGAGATCCAATATCAATTATTGTTCCAATTACATTTTCAACCAGCTCTGTATGTTCCATCACAAGTTTACTTTTATCCTTAAGCAGATAATCTAAATATAGCTTTTTTCCTAGCTCCTGAATATTAGAAATGCCATACAAAGATACATACAGTACTCTCTTCTCGTTAGATTCAATTTTCTTCAATAACACATTCTTCACGAAATATGTTTTTCCACTTCCCCATGCTCCATCAATCATAACAGCATAATTATAGAAATCGGTATCTATATAATACTTAATTTCTTTTAGAATACTGCTCTCACTTAAGTACCGCTCATCCATTTCTTGTCTTCCCCTTCCTATAATCTTCTCACCTACAGCATTAGCATTCTGCACAATACTGTAGCTTATGCCAATCTTCTATTTGAAATTTATTATTTTTTCTTTCTTTTCTATGGAAGAGGAAAAATTCTTTGCCAATTATCATCAGGATTAAAAATATCTTCCGTATCATCTTCATTTTTAGCCCAAGCACCAAAAAAGTCTTCTGTCATCCCTTCTGTAATTGTACGAATAATTGCTTGAGGATATTTACAATGTCTCGCAACCCGATAATAATCATCCCAGTCAAACACTTCCAAAACCTTATTTTTCTCAGAATTTGTAAAATATGTAAAAGTATATTTCATAATATCTTCATCCAATATCATCCAATCACCATTAGAATTTGAAAGAATCTTCTTTTTATATACCTTCTCAATCTGCTCCGACTCTAATTCAGTAAGTTCTGCCAATATTGCACAATATGTCACCACATCTTCATAATCCACTAATTCTTGAATTCCTGTAGCTGGAAATTTATATGAAAACAATTCTCTTTGTCCCTTAAGTGTGAATAGCATCTTTTCTATTTTTTCTGCCAACTTCTTATTTAAATGATTTTTAATTTCATTGTATGTTGTATTCAGAACTTTTTCATGAGATGTTACCATCAAGTTGGGAATATCACTTGTATTTCTATATGGACAAACATACAAAAAAGCTCTTGCAGCGCAAAACATTGCATAGTATTGAAGATATGGTACAGTTATTAGCAAATTTTTTTCTATAGAATACTCCGCAGAATTTAAAAGCAATGTAGCTGCCATTATCATTTTAGATGCACAATACGTTCTCAACATCCACTCAGAATTCAAAAGAGAATTCATTTCAATTATTCCGTCTTCATTTTTACAGAGTTTTACAAATTCTCTATATGTTGCATCTTTGAATTTCTGTATCTCTTCATCCTCTACATACCAATTCGATAAATAAGGAAATTCCATTAATTCACTCTCACCATTCATATTCCAGCCCCCTTATATTTTTTACAATCATCTATTTGCGCTTATAGCATTTCTCAAGTACTACCTACCCACTACTAACCTTTTTTCATAAGTCTATTATACATTTTAATTATCTTTTTTTCCATAAAAAAAAGGAACTCCAGCTATATCACCAGAGTTCCAGTTACTGTTCAGGGGCAATGTCATTTACTTAGGGGAATTTCTTATTAGAAAAGAAATTTCCCTTTTTCTTACCAGTAACTCAAAAAATTTCTTGACATTATATCAATTTTGTGCGGTTTTTTTCTGATTAATATCAGAAAAAACCAATTAGTTAGGAATGTATTTACGATTTATCACCTAACTAAGGAGGCAAAAATGACGTACTCAAATTTAATGAAACAGATGCTTATGGCATCCATTGACGAGCTTTCCAAAACGCCTGAAATCTATGCGGTTCATCCGGATAAAGATTTTACCCGTAACAGAAAAATTAGTTTTCATGATTTTCTTTTTCTTTTGCTGACCATGTATAGTGGTTCAGTTGTCAAGACAAAAATCTAAGCTTTTTATAATGAACTGATATATGTAACTGGGTAGGGGGAGAAAATCCCCCTTAGGCTGCATGATCATCCAGTAACAGGATCGGATAATAGCAGGATGCCGGTGTCTGATTATTGAGTGCAGAATGACAACGTTCAAAGTTGTAAGTGTGCACATATTTACCGATTGCCTTCCGTGCTTCTCTGATATTGTTATATTGGGTCAGATATGCTTCCTCGTACTTGAAGCTCCGGAACCATCGTTCAATCATGATATTGTCAGCCCAGCGGCTTTTACCATCCATGCTTTGAAAGATCTGGTTCTCTTTGAGAAAATTCATATACTCATGGCTTGTAAACTGACAGCACTGATCCGAATTCAGGATAACAGGTTTTGCTACCATAAACGCCTTCTTTAGCGCAGTTATGACCATTCTGGTATCCAGAGTATCATCGACTTCCCATCCAACGATACAGCGGCTGTACCAGTCAATCACAGCTGTTAAATATAAAAATCCATGTTTAATGGCGATATATGTGATGTCGATTGACCATGCCTGATTAGGACGGTCGATAACGGCGTTACGCAGCAGATACGGGCAGACTTTAGCCTGTTGCATACGTTTAGAAAGGTTCATTTTTGGATAGATTGGATCAATCCCCATTTCATTCATATAACGGCGCGTTTTCCGGCGGCCAACCGGATGCCCTCGTTTCTTCAGTTGAGCAGACAGTTGTCGTGCTCCCCAGGCCGGGTTATCCGTGTGTAATCGATCTATGATCGATTTGCAATCTAACTCCTCCTGAGATATGGGCGTGCCCTTGTAATAAACACTGGTACGATTGATATCAAGAAGCGCAGCTCCTGTTTTAACTGGAAGTACTTTAGTCTTCAAAAGGTTTTGGACTAAATTTACTCTCGTAGTCAGGTCCAAGTGTTTCTTCAGATTTTTTTTCAACCAATCCACCTGCATGGTGAGTTGGCCAACTTTTTTCGCATATTCAGCTTTTTCCTTGCGCTCTAAAGCGAGTTTTTCTTTCAGATTATCCTCTCGTGTGTCATCAAAAACCACGGATGCTTTATCGAGGAATTCCTTCTTCCAGTTGCGGAGAAGGTTTGGCTGAATATTGTTTTCGCTTGCAATTGTATTTAAGTCTTTTTCTCCTTTGAGCAGTTCAATCACTAATTCTGATTTGAATTTGGCGGAGAAATTTCTTCTTGTTCGAGACATAATAATGATCCTTCTTTCTGTAGTGTTTACAGTATATCAGATTCATTAAGAAATGTCTCTTGAAGTGTCTTAAATTATGATACCATTATATTCGTTGTGTCCAATTTATCGGAATAAACCCTTGGTTTTAATACCGATCCTATTTTCCATTTTGTGCGAAAATAAAAAGGCTGGTTCTGTGAATAATTCACATACCAGCTTTTTTCGGGATTCTATTTTCAAAACAAAGACTGCTGCTCATAGGGCGTATAGCGTTCTAATGAAACCGGCTCCTGCTGCAAGAGTTTTCCTGCACTTTCCTTTTCACTAAGCCAGGGAACAACCTGGCTGCTTTCCAGAACCAGCGGCATTCGGTCATGTACCAGTTTCATGGAATCATTGGCCTGTGTCGTAAGAATGATAAAACGGTCTTCCATACCAAACCGGTCATAAAATCCTGCCAGATACATGGTATTCCCATCTTTCCGGTAAAAAGTATTCTTTTCCTTCTGATGGTTCCATTCATAGAAACCGCTTACTGGAATCACTGCCCGGTGATAGGAAATCCCATTCTGAAAGATCCGCTTCTCTTTTACAGACTCTGCCCTGGCATTAAAAATGATGCCTTTTTTCTGCCAGCCTGGATACCCCCAGGTTTTTTCGGTCAGGCAAAGCCTTCCCGGCTCTTTCCATACAAGAACGGGAGCCGTTTCCGTAGGATGAATGTCCCCGGTCTGGATTTTTTTCTTTACGTTCTGCTCAACCAGGGAGACAATCCGTTGTAGATCCTGATAGGTTTCTTCTGAGATGTAATATCTTCCGCACATGTTCTATCCCTCTTTCATCCATACTATAAAGTTTCTTTACTTCTCTTAGTATTTCTTTTATTAAAAGGAATCTTCGATAGCTCCCATTTAGAGTTTTGCCTTAATATCAGCAACCGCAACCAATACGGCTTCCCCGCTGATCTTTATCCTTCCTTTATCCAGAAGTTCAAGGTAAAGATATCCCCCACGTCTGGATGCCTGATACGCTTTAATCGCAGGCTTGTTCAAAACTCTGGACCAGTACGCAGCGATCTGGCAATGCGCAGACCCACATACAGGATCTTCTGCAATGGATAGTTTCGGACAGAAGCTTCTCGAAACACAGTCCACATTTATTCCTGCAGCTGTAGCGTTCTGGATCCTGCCCTCGATTTCCTTTAAAAGTGTCTGGTCAGGCTGCATCTTCCGTACCTGTTCTTCCTTTTCAAAGACACAGATCAGATCAAGCCCCAGAACTGCTTTTTGTGGCCGTACCCCGAATGCCCTTTCCATTGCATCCGTAACTGGTATCTCACGAAGTTCATAGGTTGGAAAATCCATTTCATATAGATTTTCGTCTTTCCTGACCGTCAGCTTTCCACTAAGGGTATGGAATGTAACAGCATCGCTTTGGGGTTCATAATAATTCAGGATTACAAAAGCAGAAGCCAGTGTTGCATGCCCGCATAATTCCACTTCCGTTCCCGGTGTGAACCATCTTAAATGGTAGCCTTTTTCTTCTTTTACAATAAATGCTGTTTCGGAAAGATTGTTTTCCATGGCAAGCTTCATCATAGATTTCTCAGGCGGCCAATGATCCATCACACAAACCGCTGCCGGGTTTCCGGAAAACGGTTCATTTGTAAAAGCATCCACGATATATTGCTTCATTTCTTTACTTTTCTCCAATCCTAACGTACAATTTTCATTTGAACTATCAAAATCTATTTTAATTTTCTGCAAAGTAATGTTTCAGCGCATATTCAAAATGAAGGTTGAACTTTGCTGCCGCTTCTTTGCTTACCTGTAATTCTGGCTTTAGCATATCAAAAGCATTCTTCTTTAATTCAAGGATTTTCTTCCTGATTTCTTCCATAACTAATTTAAACGCCTCATCGCTTTTTCCCGTTGGATCTTCCAGTCCCCAGTTATCGTCAAAAGATCTGCCAATAAACGGGCATCCGACATTGCATCCCATGGAAATCACAATATCAGGCGTGGGGATATCGCAAATCAGTTTGCTGTACTGACCATCTGCTTCCATATCTATTCCATATGATTCTTTCATAATCCGGACCGCATCCTGATTGATCTGCGGTTTTGTCTCTGTACCAGCCGAATAGCTTTCAAATACATCTGATGCCAAATGCTTTCCGAATGCTTCTGCTATCTGGCTGCGGCATGAATTATGGACACAGATAAAAGCTACCTTTTTCTTACTCATAGAATAGTCCCCTTCCTCTTATATCTTACTCCTTTTCCATAATTTTACAGTTTCTCCTGGTACTCGTTTCATTTTCTGCTCCAGCTTCTTTCCATAATTTTCCTTCTTTGTAGTGCTTCCGGCAAAGCGCCACATAGCTTTCATTGGAGCCAAGCATGATCTGCGCACCCTCCCGTACAATTTTTCCATTTGCATACCGGGTATTACACTGTGCACGCTTTCCACACCAGCAGACAGTCGGCACCTCTTCTATGACATCTGCAATCTCCATCAGACGTCTGGAGCCAGGAAATAAGCGGTTGCGGAAATCGGTGCGCAGTCCATAGCAGATCACTGGAATATTATAAAAATCCACAAGGTCGGACAAAGTGTCTATTTCCGCTTCCGAAAGGAACTGTGCTTCATCTACCAGAACTGCATCCACTTTCTTTCCCTGATAACTGTATTCTTTATTTCCTTCTTTCCAGGTTTGGGAAATCTCTTTTAAAAATTCATCCACGTATTCTGCTGAAGCAGATAATCCCATACGAGACTGGATCTTGCGTTCTCCATCCCGGCTGTCTGTTCTTGGTTTTAACAAAACGGCATACTGACCGCGCTCTTCGTAGTTATAACGGACCATTAGTATGTTTGCTGATTTCGAGCTTCCCATTGCTCCGTAGCGGAAATATAATTTTGCCATTTTCAGACTCTCCTTATGCTCAGTGTTCTTTCAAAAGCTTTTCCATATAGCTTTTCCTTCTATCAATCAAATTTCAGAACCAGTTGTCCGTCGATCCAGCTTTTCTGATCCGCCTGATGTATTTTATCATCCGCTTTTAAATTTCCAATCAAAAACGGGGATTTCGGATCATGCAAAGCATAATTCTGACGAACCGTTTTGGTATCGTAATTAGCATAACAATATTTACATCCATGAAGACAGGTATTATATGCTCCAATATCATTTCCCATAAAACAGGCACATTCTTTCCGTAGTGGCTGCTTTTTCGGTATATCCAGCGTGGTATGGAGGGCTTTTTCGTATGTTTCCTGTGTCATACAGCCATTGCAATCTGCCCCATAACAGGCTAATTCTGTTCCTTCTCCACAGGGATATACTTTCATTCCATGTGCCGCGGCTATCTGTATCATGGTTTTCCCAAGTGACAGACGTTTTTCTTTTGGTACAGCTTGGGCTTCCGGAAAATTTCTTCTCACTTTCTGGTACAGGTCGATGAAACTGATCACGCAGGTATGGGTATAGCCCTCAAGGGCCTGTGCGATCTGTGTAAACTTTTGGATATGGACCTCTGGCGTATAAGTCTCATTCAGGAATATAGGGTCATAACGCCATCCCATGGAATCCGGTCCTGTAATCTCAGCCAGTTGCCGAAATGTATCTATTACCGCTTCTACATCTGGAACCAGAGGCTCTATTTCTTTTCCATAAGGGGTAATGGTAACGAACCAGTACATTCCATATGTTTTCAGTAAATCCATGTGTGAAAGCATAGGCGCCGGATTTTTCGAGCAGAACGCAATCAGATCTACCACAGAAGGCGAAAAGGTATATCTTGTTACCTGCTGCGGCTGATATGGATTCCGAACCATCACGTAGCCCTCTTTTATCCGGTTACACAGCCATTCCGAATAAAACGCCGGGATATCCGTCCGCATACCGGTCTGAATAATCATAAATGTGTTCCCTTCTTTTTTATGTCAGCAAACTCTCTTACATATTATTTCTCATTTACAAGCTTCCCTGTCATATGCTCAATTCTGATTGCAAATAGCTGGACACGACTTCTTGCAGAACCATTCATTTCTTTTTCTACTTCTTCTACTGTAGGGTAATATTTTTCTGCCAGTTTTTGAAGACGGTCTTCTATAATCTTGGTATCTGTGACAAGTTCTGCTTTTCCAAACACAACAACACTTGTGGCATTCCACTCCCAGTGCCCTTCTTTTTTGAAACCCTGGTTCCAGGTTGTCAGACACACTTTATTACATTTCTGGATTGCATCCATCTTGTGTCCTTCTCTGGCTCCATGAAAATAAATCGTATGATCAGCCTCTTCATAGTAAAAATTAATTGGAATGGTATAGGGATACCCTTCATCACCAATTACAGAAAAAGCAGCTCTTTTTTCATCTTTTAATATTTTTTTACATTCATCTTGTGAAACCTGTTGCTTAAATCTTCTCATCTCGCGAAACATAAGATATCCTCCTGCCAATTATTTTCCTTTTCAATGGAATCTCATTTTTAAGATTACATTTTGATTAAGGCAAACTCCATTTTTCATCTATATAGATTACCAGACAATTCAATTGGAAAGAATCACATTCAGAGCAGTTCCAGTTTTTCTCAGAATTGCTCTTTTTGTTTGCTCTGAATCTGATACTTTCCTAATGAATTGTACCATATGCAAATAGAATTTACAAACATTTGTTCTACTTATTTTCAAAAAATAGTGCGCCTAGCTCATCACTGAAGTAACGAGAATGCGACGCACAGTTTTTCAAAACTTTATCCATATGTTTTCCCTGTAACTTTCCAAAAGTATTTGAAAAGGGACTGTTTCCAGCCCCTTGATTCTTATAAATTTCCTTACAGATATGAACAACATGACAATTTGTGCCCCGGATATCTTTAATCTGCATACCACGATGGTTCATTTATATACCGAATAGTTCTTCTCCAGGAGCGAGCCTCGCACTTAAAGCATCCCATTACAGTTTTTCCATCGCTAAATTCAATACTTCGGTCCTCATGTGGTTCAATTGTTCTATGCGTGAAGCAGAAGTGCTCTTTATTATTTATTGATTGTCCGTCACATTGGATAATTGTATCTAAAAAGTTTACAGCTTCTGTAATGTCTTTAAATCCATTAATTTCCTCAGGTTCAGGATCCTTAAAGAGTAAAATACGTGGCATTTATTTCTTTATCTATTACTCCTTTATGGCCTGTTGCCTTCACTGCTTTCTGTGCTGCAAATACTGCACCGCAGATTTCACAGTATCTTACTTCCGTTAATCCATCTTCTGTGCAGGTCGCTGCTACTTCTGACAGGTTTTTGTCAGTCCTTTTATACTTATATGATTTTCAAAATATTTACTTTTCTGCCAAAACTGCTTCAAATCCTTCTTCTGCTTTTCTTACTGTGTCTTCTATGATTTTCTCTGCAATTGGTTTCAGATCCATTTTTAAGATCTGACCTATTACTTCCTCTTGTTTGGCTTCCGGTACTTTATATAAGGTAAAGCAGCATTTCAGTAATCTTCTTAATTTGTTTTCCATGGTAAAATAGAGGTCGCATTTTTTTGCCATAAATCCTCTGGTGATTCCGGCAGAGGCAATGTCCATTTCATAAAAATCTTTCAATTCTGCTTCTTTTATATATTGTGAAAAAATATGCTGAATCTTCTGCGCCGTGCTCATATAAATATATTCTGAGGTAGTAGGAAGAGAATATCCTACCACATATAATTCCCTCAACGGTTCTGACAATTCGGCTATGTACATCTGTATCGAAACTTCTACTCCATAGACAAGCAACGGATCCGGGGTTTCCCCTAATAATTTCTCCGCCTTATCAAACTGGCTTCCAAACATTGTTTTGACCAGGGTAAGCAGCAAGGCTTCTTTATTATCAAATGCTGCAAAAAAGGAAGAGGGGGACATCCCGGCAGCCTTTGCAATAGAGGCTGTTGTGGTCTTCTCGTATCCATTTTCCAGAAATAATTTTACTGCTGCATAGATCATTTTGTTTCTTCTGACGATTCCTTTATGTTGTAATCCTTTTGGCATTTTTACATCAATCCATCCTTGTAATTATAATTTTGCATATACTTTTGATTATAATCAATTATATATTGCTTTAAAGTTTTTCGCAACTATTATTTGGATAATTTGTACAAAATTCCCACATTATATTTATGAAAAAAGACCTATGAAAAATGATCGCTCTTTTTTGCAGGCTTTATAAAACAAAAAGAATGCAACACATGAGCTGCATTCTTTTGTTTTGTATCTACATTCCGCATTATTCTAACTACTTATCAATTTTCATTCGATATACCCCCACCCAAACTGAAGGTCATATCCCTTGTCTCCGGCATCAACAGCTTTATTTTTCAGATAGTCCAGTACTTTTTCCTGCGTTACACCTGGATTCTCCAGCAGGTACCCTGCTACAGCTGCACTTACTCTGGGGACCGCATAGGAGGATCCTTTCTGATCTTCATAACTTCCGTTTGCGCTTACATATACTGCTTCACCGCCAAGATACCACAGCGAACTTATGGGATTCCCGTTTTCATCAAGATCAGCTCCTGCCACGCCGATTACTTCTTCCCAGGCAGCCGGATATACCTGGCTTCCAGAAGGTGTCTGGAAGCTCAGGTTTCCGGCTGCAGCCAGTATCAGGACTCCGTTTTCGCTGGCATACTGAATTGCTTCATGGAGGAGGTTCGAATCTCTATTCAGTGTCCAACTCATATTAAGGATATCTGCATGGTATTTATCTACGCTGTCATAGATGGCCTGGATGATGGTATTATCGTCTGTCTGATTTTCAGATTCCCCATCAAAACACTTTAGCATGACCAGATTTGCATCCAGTGCCTTTTCCAGCAGGATTTCACAGACGCCTGTTCCATGTCCGCTGTTGTCAGAAAGGTTATCGCTGCCTTCCAGATAATTCCACCCTGTAATGTCTTCCATGTTGCAGCCTGAATCCAGAATACACACAGTTACCTGGGATTCACTGTCTGCAAGAACCGGAGTATATGCTCCGATTGCAGACATAAGGTACAAAGCAATTAATGGAAGTTTTGAAAAAATTTTTAGTTTGTGTTTCATAGCATCTTTTTTTGTCAAATTCAATTGATCAGTCAGTTTTTTGTAGCTAATTTATTCTGTCGGAGCCAGAGGTTCTGTTGGCGCCGGGGCGTCCGTTGGAGCCAGAGCTTCCGTCGGAGCAGGGGCTTCTGTCGGAGCTGGTGCGTCTGTCGGAGCTGGTGCTTCTGTCGGAGCTGGTGCGTCCGTTGGAGCTAGGGATTCCGTTGGAGCTGATGCTTCTGTCGGAGCTGGTGCTTCTGTCGGAGCAGGGGCTTCTGTTGGAGCTGGAGCTTCTGTTGGAGCTGGAGTTTCTGTTGGAGCCGGAGCTTCTGTCGGAGCTGGAGTTTCTGTTGGAGCAGGGGCGTCCGTTGGAACTACAGGCTTATAGTCGACATGAATATAAATCATCAAGTTTTCAACAACAGCTTCTGAATAGTTTACTGTATCTTCCGGAGTAAAGGTAAGCTTATATGCAAATCCTCCACCCTCTTTAGTGATGACTTTGTCCTCAACAGGTGTTGCCTTCCAGGTTCCCACAATAGTTTCGCCAGTAATTGGATTTTTCGCTTCAACCCAGCCATTAATCTCTGCATTTGAAAGATAACTTCCAACCACATTTCCTTCATTATCTATTGAATTAAATAGTTTTCCGCTGAAATCTTTACACGTCAATGCAGGTACCGCCTTCTTTACTTTTACGGTAAATATCTCTTCAATCGGTTCTACATTTTTTGCCACGCTTTCATCAGCAGGTTGAAAAACTGCTTGAAGCTTATAAGCGTTTTCAGTAACTGCCAGCTGCTTTTTCTCGGATTCTTCAAGCTTCCACTGCCATTCTCCGGCTGTTTCCATCTCTGCGACCTTCACCTTGATTCCGGATATCATATCTTTTGCAATCAGAGTTTTCTTTTTCGCTCTGTCCGGTTCTGTTTCTGACGTCAATCCATCTGAAAGCATCTGCCCATAAATTAGGGTCAGTTTTTCCGGGTCCGGAGTTCCTGTAATGTCTGCTTTGGCTTTTTGAATCTTATAGGGCAGGATCGTAATTTTTTCTTCACTTTCCGGCCATCTGTACAGTGCAGGATTCTTAAGTTCCATCGTTACATTGTACTCTCCAGCATCTAAATGCTTTTCATTTTGAACTGTTTTATAGAATTCCGTTTCTGGAATAACCGGAGCCTGTTCCTGCCCATTATAGACCATTTCCGGGATCTCAGGAGGCGTCACCACTGCTTTTATTGTGGATACGGTTACTTCTGCCTGGATTGTTTTAAATCCAGCTGTATTTTCTGGAATAAACAGCATTGTGTATCGGATTTCACCCACCTGGTCAAGTACTGTCTCAGGATTTTGCCATTGCCAGGTTCCTGGAATTTCTTTCTGATTGTATGTAGCTTTTCCATCGGTTAAGACCGGATCCTTTTCTGGTGAATTTTGGATATCCTTTAATCTGGTACCGATTTCAAATTCCTGTGCTACGGTTGGCACAGTTTCGATCACTGGCGTGATCCAGTAGATAGAGGCTGTTGTTTCAGCTGTAGTATCCAGAAGCACATACAGGTTATCTGCATTTTGGTCTTCCCGAATTTTATAACCGCTGAAGGTAACTTTAAGGTTTTCACCAGGTGTTTCCTGTTCAAACTTAAATATACCGTCTGTCAGTTCCAGATTTTCCAGTTTCATACCGTCGCCAGCACGTGTCAGTTCATAGGTTCCGGTGGTGGTAACATTGCCTTTTTCGTAATCACGGCGGTCAGCTTTACAGCTTACGCGGACACCAATCTGCGTTCTTACTGGAAGGTCAAATTCTACAGGAAGATAAATGTTGGTTTCAGAAGGCGTAAATACAACCGTATAATTTGCATTATCGGTTCCGTTATTTTCTCCAGATGGTTTTACTTCCGGAGTCTTCCAGCTGAATTCCCCTGTTACTTCCAGCCCATTCCATGTTACTTTTCCGCCTTTCAGGACGCAGTCAGATAACGGTTTCTGATATTCCAGAATGTTCGTTTCAGGTTTCGTTCCTAGCTCCGGTGTAAGCTTTCTTATTACAGCCTGATAGGTTCCGGTTTCTGTATAGGTATTCCCAGTCGAGGTTGTAACTACTGCTTCAATGGCCAGGATATATGTGTAAGCATCCGCCAGAGGTTCTCCTTTGTCCTGAATCTTTGCCGTAATGGAGATCAGATTCTGGTATTCTTTCAGGAATTCATTTTGTCCCAATGCTTCGTTAATAACAGAAACCGTGGAGTTTTCTACCTTTTCTTCCATTTTTTCTATTGGCAGATAATTTTCAATGGAATCCTCATAATCTCCGTTAATTATTTCTATCAGCTGGGACAAAATCTGATCCGTCGGAACTGGCTCACGGATACTTGCTGTTGTTTCAGCTGTAGTATCCAGAAGCACATACAGGTTATCTGCATTTTGGTCTTCCCGGATTTTATAACCGCTGAAGGTAACTTTAAGGTTTTCACCAGGTGTTTCCTGTTCAAACTTAAAGATACCGTCTGTCAGTTCCAGATCCGTTAGTTTCATACCGTCACCGGCACGTGTCAGTTCATAGGTTCCGGTGGTGGTAACATTACCTTTTTCATAATCACGGCTGTCAGCTTTACAGCTTACGTGGACACCAATCTGTGTTCTTACTGGAAGGTCAAATTCTACAGGAAGATAAATGTTGGTTTCAGAAGGTGTAAATACAACTGTATAGTTTGCCTTCTCAGTTCCGTTATCTTCTCCGGCTGGTTTTGCTTCTGGAGTTTTCCAGCTGAACGTACCTTCTATTATTTCTCCCTTCCAGATTGCCTTTCCGCCTGTAATTGTACAGTCACTTAAAGTCTTGCCATAACCCAGCAGTGCTGTCGTCGGAACTTCCTCGATTTTTGGAGTGACCATTCCAATAGAGGCTGTTGTCTCAGCTGTTTCATCCAGAAGCACATACAGGTTATCCGTGTTCTGGTCGTCCCGGATTTTATAACCGCTGAAGGTAACTTTTAGGTTTTCACCAGGTGTTTCCTGTTCAAACTTAAAGATACCGTCTGTCAGTTCCAGATCCGTTAGTTTCATACCGTCACCGGCACGTGTCAGTTCATAGGTTCCGGTGGTGGTAACATTACCTTTTTCATAATCTCGGCTGTCAGCTTTACAGCTTACGCGGACACCGATCTGTGTTTTCACTGGTAATTCAAATTCTACAGGGGTATAAAGCTTTGCGCTGTCACCATCCGGTATAAATGTCGCTTTGTATTTTGCGGTTCCGTTATCTTCTCCTGCAGGCACAAGCTCCGGTTCATTCCAGCGGAAGCTTCCGGTCACCTTGTTTTCTTTGTAGGTCACTTCGCCTCCCGTAAACGGACTGAGCGCCAGTTTTTCCTGATATTTCAGGTTTCCAGCCAGTGGCAGTACCGAAACCTCAGGTTTCATTTTTCCCAGTACGAAACTGCCCTTGGCAGTACCTTCCCATTCTTTTCCAGCCAGATCTTTATAAAGGATATCTGCCTGGTAAGTATAGATATACTGGTTTTCTGTCTCTTCTACTTTGTCAGAGAGCACCACATGGAAAGAAATCCGGTTCCCATACAGCTGATACACATTTTCCTTTTCCAGGATTTCTGTCAGTCTTCCAGTGATTTCTGCCTGAAGCTTTTTGGGGGTATTTTCCAGTGGAAGATACTTTTCCAGGGAGTCCGTATAATGATTGGATAAAACTCCTGTTATGGATTCCAGTATCTGCTCCGGTGAAACTAATGGTTCCCACTGTGCATAAAGTGTACTGTCTTCTTTTAACTTACGGTCAAATTCATACGGTTCCCCGCTTCCATCTGCTGTCAGATACCAGCCTTTAAATACGTAACCAGGCACAGACGGATCCTCTGGTGCTGTTACATCCTGCTTTTCTGTGGAGTAAATGGTCTTATAAACCCCGTAATCGTCTAAATTATAATCAAATGTGATCTTATGGCGTTTATAGGCCCGAAGAACCAGCGTGATATTTCTCTGTGGCATGGTAAAGGTGATTTTATTCTCACCAGTAACGCTGTATTTAAAGTTATCATATGTACTGACGACTTCCAGGTCACTGTAATCCGGGTCCAGCACAGTCCTTATTTCCACTTTCGTTCCGGAACGGATCTCCTCAGAACGGATCAGCACATTTCTAAAAAATGATTTCCGATATGCCTTAAAAGTCCTGATTCCGTCTCCAGCCTGTATGACAAGCTGTACCTGACGGAGATCAAGTTTCAGGTAGACGTCTTTCTGGCTCTCCCTGCCGGTTATGGACAGGCTGGTCTTCTGATCCGGTTCGTTATTTACGGACATCATCACCGCCTGCTGTTCCCCGTTAAAATCCCGTTTGTTTATGGTGAGGTCATAGCTGCCGTTCTTCTGCTTCTTAAATTCCTTCACGGTACCGTCCGCAGCAGTTACCCACAGCTTATAAGTGGTATCTGCTTCTTTCCCGTTCAGGCTTATGTGATAATTTACCTGGCTGCTTTCACCCGGGAATCTGTGCACATAAAGATAATAAGTTGTTTCATAATTTTGGTCATCCGCAAAAACTTTATATCTTAAGGTTCCATTTTGCGCATCCAGTGAACAGTCCTTCACGGAACCAATTCCGGATTGTAGGGAACCGCTTCCATTTATCCACTTACATTCCATACCTGCCAGTTCCGGATAAGCATCTTTTGCTTTCTGGATGATCTGGTTTAAATTCAGGCTGACGGTTTTCCACTCTGCTGTTTTCTGGCCTGTACTTAGATAACTGGTAAAAGTGTTCTGATAAACCAGGGCATTGTCCCAGCCGGCAGGATCCAGTCCCCATTCGTCTGCGCACCAGTCCCTGAGCACGACTTTTATCGTGTGGTTTGTGGTTGCAACATAAATTTTTTTACTAAGATGGAACCTGCTGACCTGCTTTTTCACGATAGCAGATTTGCTGTTGTTGGTATAAGTTACAACAAGGTCCAGTTCTGCCTTTTTACAGTTATATTTTGCCGCTAGGCCCTGATCCAGATAAATAAATCCGGGGCTGGTGTTGTTCTTTCCGTTTCCTACATAAAAGAGTTTTGCCAGGGGATCTTTGTCCGATACTGCTTTCCCATCAACTTTCAGATTCTGGATCTGAAGGGAAATACCTGCATCCTTCTGGGTCGCCAGAACGAAGCTTTCTTTGCATGTGCCTTTCGCCATATCCCAGTTTTTCATCGGAATGGAAGAAAAACCGAAGGAATCTTTTTGGTCTGCATTTTTGGACACAACCTTCCACATGTCAGCCAACGTGGTCTGGTTCATATAGGAAAAACCGCTGGAATAGCTTTTCGACCACAACGGCCATCTGCCGCTGTATACGGTCCAGCTCTTTTTCTTGGTCTTAAAGATAAGCTTGACTTTCAGCTGAAGCTTGACAACCACATCAATACCGACCTCAAATTTCAATGCGCCCAGCTCTGTGCTTGCACCGCTTACCAGATTCGCGGTGTTATAATAGAAGCCAGACAATTCTGCGTAAGCGTAGACGCTGCCTTCTATGCTGGTGGAGATGAAGCCGCAGAAGGTAATGGAAATCGTAACACGGATTCCCACCCTTGCCCCTACTTTACCAATCAGGTAAACACTGCTGGTCACGCTGCTTTCCAGCTTCTGTGTATAGGAGCTTCCTTCAAACTTCAGGAACTTATACTCAAATCCAATGCGTTCTCCGCTTTTTACCTCAATTTCCACGCCAAAGGTTGCCAGCACACCGACCTGGCCCACAAGGTCAATATCCACACCCAAGGTAATGATTCCGTAGAAAGAGAACCGCAGCTTCAAAAGAACGACGTTGAAAATATCATTGTAGACCAGGGAGGAATTTACAATGGAACCAACTGTCTTCATTAGTTCGGAAACATTTTTGTCATACTGGCTGTAGTCGTTGGAATCCTTTAACCCTTCTGGTTTTACGATCTCGGAAAGTGTTTTCTTCGCATCATTGAACAGCTTTACAGAGCCGCCGGAGGATGCGGTAACCGTAAGGGAAATCTTGGATGTGGAACGCAAAGTTACGGACATATCGATCCAGAATTTTCCACCTTTTACATTAGTCTGTACGGACAGGCTCTGGGTAAAGGACAACTTAGGTGAAATGGTAAGAATCGTCTTCGAACCGTTCTTAATGGCTGCACTTGCCGAGATGCTGATCGTCGCAGTTACATTGCTGCCGGATGCAGAGATCTTTACGGATGGTTTGCCCGGCTTCAGGGTGGCATTCATTCCTGCCAGGGAATAAACTCCTTCCCCGTATTTTTCATTGATCATCTTCTGGGTTTCCTCAGAAGTCATAACCGCCATCAGCATCTGGGCTTTTAATTCCTCGTTTTCCTCTACCTGGCTGACGATTTTGGATTCCACTACCTGGAGTTCTTCTTCGGACAGCTGGCTCTCCAGATCTACATCATCTGTAGTGTTTACATCAAAATCTGCCAGGTAATCCTGTGGATTGGCATATCCGAACCAGATCCTTGTCTGATCCCCTTCGCTCTGGACATCCACAACCTGAGCAAAAAGCACATATCCGTCAAAAGAGCCTTCGGTATAGGAATCCATGCTCTTTTCATCCCGGCCGATTTCGCCGTCATAAAAGGCTACGATTTCCCCGGGCTCATAGTTAAGCGTCCCATTTACAAGAAGTTCCCCAGGCTCATATGCCGGAGTTTCGGTTTCCGGTACATCCTCTTCTGTTTCAATTTCCGGTTTTTCTTCGGAAGGAAGTTCTTCATTTTCTTCTGTTGTTGTGGAAGGCTCATCCGCTTCCTGCCGGGAAAGAATTTCCTTTTCTTCCTCCTGAAGGAGTTCAGCTGTTTCTTTTTCTGTTTGTCCTGCTGTTTCTTCTGAATTTTCTTTCTCAACAGCAGGGGTGTAGGATATTACCTGGTCCCAGAGAATATAATCGATATCTTCTGAAAAACCAACAATCTCCACCTTCTCTTTATAAACAGAAACTGTAACTGAGCGAACATCTTTGGAATAATCTGCAAAATTAATTTCTTCAGGAAGCCTTACTGTAAATGTGGCTCCCGGCTCAAATCCTTTTTTTTCATCTTTTTCGTAATATTCACCGAAAATGGAGAAACCGTTCGGTGTCTTTTTTACAGACAGGATCGGATCCAGATCACCGGCTCCCGGCTCTAAGGAGACAGCGGACAGAACCTCGTCTTCTGTCATTTTGGTATCTGTAATCAGCGGGATCTCTCCCTGCCAGTCGAAATCATTTAACTCCGCACAGCTTCCATCCTTTTCCTGGCTTATGGCTTCATTGGAAGTAAAAAGCGCATACAGAGTCATATCTTCCTGAATCGGCTCTGTATATGCAAATAATTCGGTACACGCTTCATCACGGCACCATCCGCCGAAGGTATAGCCCTCCTTATTTGTAGAAATTTTGGATACTGGTTTGGAAAGAAGTGTTTCCCCTTTTGCAAAGGTAAGAGGTGCTGCTGGTGTACCATCAAATGTTTCAAAGGTAACGGTCACAGCTTCAGCAGCATCTGTAAAACCTGCATATAAGGTCAGAGGTCCGTTCACACAGTCAAACTGGGAATACGCTTCTGTACAGGCCGCATCCTGATACCAGGTGGTAAATATGTATCCTTCTTTTTCTGGCGTGATCCCGGTAACATTCACCGGAGTTCCGGGAACTGTCTGACGGACAGCCACTTCACTGCCATCAGCTACAAATGTAACGGAGTAAGTTTCCAGTTTCAGAGAGCTTGCTGCACCACTTGGAAGGGTTTCACTGCTTCCGTCTGGTTTTTCCAGTTCCAGTGCTTTTCCGGACTGGTTTGTTACTTTACAGGTGGCGTAAACCGCCAGGGAACTTACCGGTTCTTTTACTTCCACATCTCCGATGGTTCCGCTTCCTTCCAGTGTTACTGCCTGGCCGCCGTTTAATTCCAGTTTGGAAATATTCGTTTCAGAATCAATCTGCAGGGAAGACTCTTCTGTCTTTTCCCCGGCTATCAACAGCTGGTCTGCTTTCACACCAGTGAAGCTGATCGCAGTACCCTGGCTGATGTCCAGTGCTTTCGCAGTAACATTAGATAGCTGGATCTTTGTTGTATTGCGGATTGTGATGGTTCCTGCTGTGATGCCGGAAAGATAAACTGACCCACATGCAACCAAAATGGATTTGGAATCATCCGACACCCTTAGTTCATCGGCCTGTTCCTGGGATGTGATCACATAATCGTAACCAGCTGTATCAATTCCATCCAGAAACCTGCTATCCACGGTCGTTTCTGCTTGATCCGAAAATCCCTGATTTTCAGTTCCTGCAAGCACAGTACTTCCCATTGTGGTTGTCAGCATAACTACCACCAGAAAGAGTGCAATTGTTTTTCTGAAATGCTTCATACATTTCCTCCTCCCTTTTGGCAATGCTTTTGCCTTTTCTTGTAATTACAATGATATTTTAACTATTGATTATAGTCAATTATATATTATTTGGTACCTTTAAGCAACTGTTATTTGACAATTTATGGCAAATTTCCAATAGAAAAAGGAATGTTCACTCTGAACAATCCCTTTTTATAAAACTTTATTCGTTTTTCACACGATACAAAGGATGATTCTTTTTATTATCAGAAACAGCACCCCTACTGCTATTGCATATGTTTCTCTACCCGTTTTTTCTCCAATCTGTCACTGATTCCTACAGCAAAGTAAAGTGGCTCCCCGATATATTCCAAACAATCCGAAGCTCAATAGAACACCTCCGATGATGTCTGTACACCAGTGTACACCATATAATAATCTTCCACATATCATAAACAAGGAAAAAAGAACAGAAAAAATATTAGTTTCTTTTCGTAACCAGTAATTCGAACTCCTATGATTTGCCTGATACATAAGCGAAAGCATGACACTTACCTGATTGATCTTAATCTGCATTTGCCAGTTTACTACTCGGTAAATCTTAAAAAGTTTTATGATGTCATGAAATTCTGTATTCTCTTCCCCTTTGTATTCTTTCGATATTACTCCTGCTCGTCCTCTTGACATTTTTCTGCCTCATCCTTTCGTAATTTCATCTTTTGTTGAAACGCCTTCTCCATTTCGTCGTCCACCACACTAGCTCTGATAAGGCAGCAATACATAAGCGTAATCACCACTGCCATCAGAACGAAGAACACAAGCCAAAATACCCACATTCTTTTATCCCTCCGTTTTCATAATATGGAGTGGTTCTTTACTCTCCTACTTATAAATAATAAAAATTTTCGACGAAAAGTGTAAAAATTTGAAAATAAATTGCGATTTTTTTAAGATTTTCTCGATTTATAAAAGAAATGGAATTGAAATGTGATTACCACTTTAGATTTGCAGGGTTTGATGATATAAAATGATTTCTGTATCGATATAGGGAAATAGTTGAATTTCTATAATAAAATTGCCATCCGATCAGATATTTATCCAACCAGATGGCGACAACTTCTTCATTTATGCTGGCAGCAAGTCCGCATTTTTAATAATTTCTTCAATCTGTTTTTCTTCCATTCCCGCTACATCAGCGATCTGAGCGATTGTATAACCCTTGCTGTGCATTTTTACAATCATTTCTTTTTTACCAATCTCAATTCCTGTCTCAATTCCAGTTTCTTTAATTTTCTGACTTAAATTACACATAACACTCACATCCTCTCTAAAGTCTTATTCCATTGGAATATCATATTCGTTTCCGATGATATTGCATTTTATCTGCCAGCCCTAATATAAAACAATGGAACCCATAATTTTGTTTTTATTTTCTTACCTTCCACACTATAGGCTGTCACATCACAAGTTTCAAATTTTTCTTGATTGCAATGGTGTTGTAGAGCATCTGCCTCTTGTTCCATAAGTGTATATGTGAAACTTTCAGAGGGCATAAGAACCTTGGCATTTTCTACTATGTGACAATCTACAAGCAATTTGTTTTTATAGCACAATTCAAAGCTCTCTAGTATAAATGGATTTTTACCTGTATTATAAATTTCAATTCCATGTTCTGATAAACTTGTTTTAGTACGGTATTCTTTATCTATCAGTTCCGTTTCTGGTGTAGAAACCATTTTAAAAGTAAGCTTTGGTCTTTCACGAAAAAACATCGTAATCTCATTGAAAATCCAGCCAACAATTACGCCTGCCAGAGTCGCTACTAATTCACGCATTTATAATCTCCTTTTGTTCAAGGAAAAGCTGTTCTCCTTTTATCTGGGAATTGATAAAAAGCCATTCAAATGAACATCCATTTGAATGACTTTTCCTTCACACAATATTATGCTGGTAGCAATTCCTCATTTTTAATAATTTCTTCAATCTGTTTCTCTTCCATTCCCGCTACATCGGCGATCTGAGCGATTGTATAACCCTTGCTGTGCATTTTTACAATCATTTCTTTTTTACCAATCTCAATTCCAGTTTCTTTAATTTTCTGACTTAAATTACACATAACACTCACATCCTCTCTGAAGTCTTCTTCCATTGGAATATCATATTCGTTTCCGATGATATTCAATTTTTCATTTACAGACAGATTCTGGGATAACAATGCTCCAAGTAATCTATGTAACTCGTATTTTTCTTCATGTTCAGGAAGCTCTTCTGCCAGTCCGATCATGACAATATTAATCAGATCCAACTTTCCCTTCCAGGCATGCGAATTGACAAGACTATCCTTTACCAGATGAATATGCTCCAAACTATTTTCCGGCATGTTCATACACACCCAGATGGAATAAACACGTTTGATATCATTATAATTTGAATTTGAAAAATCTTTTTCTTTCTGTGAAGAAATCATGCGACTCACATAAAAGATAGCTCGGTTTAAAATCTCATATTTCTCAGACTCATCCTTTTGTGCTTCCACGTTCACAATAATCTGTGATAATCCATCTCTCATCCGTACATAAAAGATAATATCAAACCTTATAGTTCCTTCATGAATCTCCTGGTTTTCAGAATTAAAACCTACGACTCGCTGACTATCTTTTTCAACAACAGTATTCGTAAGCCCAGGTTCAACCGGAACAGTATTAATAAATGGCTCTCCTTCAATGTAAGATATTACATCTTTTGGATTCATTCCCATGAATTCATCTACTGTTTTTACCAGTATATGTGCCAGAATGCTTTTCTGACCAAGCAGTCTTTTCGCTCTCTCATCATACTGTGCATCTTTATCAGTTATGAGAATTGCATTCTTCGTTTCTGTATTCACTGGCATTACTCCTTTTCGGGTATATTCAAAAATCCTTTTCCGAATATAGTTATATTATACTCTAATTCGGCATTTGTAACAACTGCTAATTTATATACGTGATCTTGTATTATCACAGCCCAAATGAAACAGACCGAACCCTGCATAATCAATTATACTTGGTTCGGTCTTACTTTATAATAAAGCATATTGTACTTGAGATATGATCTATTAAAAATTTTTTCTGGTTGTTTTACTGCACAGCTTACTGCACGGTTTTTGCAATAATCCCATGCCATGAACCGCCATTTAATGCTACTTATAAAAATCTCCTAGCACCTTCGAAAAGCCTTAAAAGATCGCATTTAACGGACATTTTAATAGCGAAACAAATCACCATTCCCATATGGGTGACATGTTTTTACTACTCATAAAACTCCTTATTTTATGCGGATTTCAACCGCTTTATCTTAAATTGACCACGTTTTTTTCACAGTAAAAGCATGGTCAGTAAATAGTTAATTTGTATTTTTCGAAACTTTTTCCAGTTTAACACAAATAATTGAAAGGTTCAAGGTTCTCTGATGTGAATTTTTTTACAGAAAACCTTTTAATTTAGCTTAATGCAAAACATTTCCTGCCACAATAAAATGAAAAGCTGCCAATACTATACCAATAACTATCAATGCAATTCCATATAATACTTTTTTCCACTTTATATTTAATTTCATCCAGGCACTCTTCTCCCATCTACCTCACTGATAAATTTTTCTATAAGTTTGTTTACTTCATCCGGTTGGTCAGTGTTGGAATTATGGCCAGCATTCTTTATCCACTTAAGGGGTAAACCTTCTCTCTGATGCCATTTTTTATTGTAGTTTTTTGCTGAGCCCGCTTTATCCTTTTCTCCACAGATAAGTAATGCCGGACAACTGATATGATATGGCAAATCTGCTTTGATTGCCTCAGCAAGCATTCTATAACCAAAACCGGCAAGCCTTGCATATTCTTTACAAGGCTGGAGCGATTATACAGTGGCCTATACGCAGATTTACAGTATCTCATATGAAGAAAATTCATCTCAGAACTGGAATGATTATAGAACCAACGGTTTAGGAAATCTTAGATATGCTATGGGAAATTTTAGAAATAATGTCTATGGAGATTATATCCGGTATACCCATTCATCCTGTCATTCATATGTAGTCATGAGTATAGATGGAAAAATATTGGTTGTAAATGGTGCAAATGATTCAGCGACAAAGGAAATCTATCATACTATTAGCGAAAAGGTGTCAAATGAATTAGAATAGCATCCGAAACGCTGGGAAGCTGTCGAATCGATTACTTTATTCGATCGGAAGCTCCCAGCCCCAAGTTACTCCATGGAAGAATATTCATTTTTCTTTTCCAACTGTAGTTTCGCCGCTCTTATATCCTTTAATAATCTGGAAT